>NZ_JBKORF010000066.1:0-437 GCF_047314685.1 Shewanella sp. BJSY2023SW001 | reverse complement strand
AAATCGAGCATGGCATCTTCCCGGCAGCGGATAAGGTCGCGGATAGCTTCATCCCGCTCATCCGGAACATAAATAGAGTGCAAATCGCCGCTACGCGCTAACCTGGCCAATGTCATGGCATCGCGTTTATCGGTTTTGACCCGGTCGCCCGGAGCTTTGGGGATGAGTGCCGGCGCTACCACCCAACATTCAATGCCACGGCGCAACAGATGACGATAGAGCCAGAAGCCACAGGGACCGGCCTCATAGATAACACAGATCTTACTGGTCTTGGCTGTTTGATTTTTAATGAGTTTATCGAATGAACGCAGGTTGGTTGGGATTGTGCCATGGTAATGCACTGTCTCAGCAGACTTATCAGAAACCCAGGCCACGTCAGTGGTCTCCTTGTGTACGTCCAACCCGATAAAAAGTGTGTTAGCTTTAGACATGTCGGC
>NZ_JBKORF010000065.1:0-74000 GCF_047314685.1 Shewanella sp. BJSY2023SW001 | reverse complement strand
CATCGCCAGACGCCTAACAAACAAAAAAGCCCTAGCTGAATGCTAGGGCTTTTTTGTTTGTCTCGCTTCCAGCGAGCACGACTTAACATGCAGCCCAAAGCTGCTGGCGCAGTGTGTGCCCCTCAGCTCGCAGCCAAGCTGCTTCGCGCTACAGCCATCTATCAAGCTGTGCTTGATGAGCAGATGTCTTTCGCCCCCATGTGAGATGGTGCTGTGGATATGTTGAGAATGGCTCGACTGGTTTATCTGGTCAGATTTATCCAGTCCCTGATCTATCCAGCCCCTGGAGCACAGAGATTTCACCCGACCAGTATTCTCAATGAAGGTATTCCAGGCTCGGGATGCTTACTCAACAATTTGCTCGTAGCAATCGAATACTCGGTTGGAAAGACAGTGTTGTCTGAGCCATTGCCAAACTTGCTCCATCGGGTTCAGATCTGGGGAATAGGCTGGTAGCTTAATCAAAGTGAGATTTGAGAAAGGTATTGCCGTATCCATAGTATGCCAGCCTGCGCCAGCAACGATGACCTCTGCAGAGGTGATTTGGGATATCTGCATCGACAAGACAGGGATAATAAAAAGCCAGCTTAGGCGGCTGGCTTAGGGCTTAGTTTGAAAACTCTGTAAGGATTTTATCAAGAATAGGTTGGTTGGCGTCCGGGAAGGTGTATTCCGGGAGCTTTTCCAAGTGTACCCACTCGACTTGCTGTCCCTCGACACCATAAGCCGTACCACTGAATTCAGTGACCAGGTGAATATCCAGTAATACTTGTTTGTCGGGATAGTCATAAGACAACAACATAAAAGGAGTGGAATCTGCTATGTTGAGGCCGACTTCTTCTGTGAGTTCTCTGGCGAGCGCTTGGGTGACGGTTTCGCCGGTTTCGACTTTACCGCCGGGGAACTCCCATTTTCCACCTTGATGCAGATGCCCATGGCGCTTGGCCAGTAGGATCTGTTCGCCGGATTTGATAATACCGACTGCGACATGAACTCTTTTGGTCATGATTGATCCTTGAAGAAATTGCCTTCATCGTAACCCAGCTCATCCAGCATTTGCTGATCAAATTCTGGCTTCACCGGGATAGCATGTTTCTCTGAGGCCCAATCTCCAAGATCTATGAGTTTACAACGCTCGCTACAGAAGGGCTTGAATTTGGATTCGGGGCTCCATTCCACCTCTTTTTGACAGGTGGGGCACTTAACTGTGATAGGCATTTTTGTGTCTCTCGGGCTAACTGATGGCGCCCATGGTAAAGAGTTTAGCCGCAGGTCGCCAGTAGGAATTTGACCGTTCTGTCTGAATGTTTCTGCTGTTCGAACTGGACAAAGTGAATGGCAAAACGATTCCTATGGCCACTTATGGTGGGGTAGCAGCCCTGTTCGGCGTCAAGCTTGACTCTAACCAGTGACAGGCTTTGTTGACTATCGCCTTGATAAAAGCCGGCATGGGCGACAGCCTCTCGGTACTCACAGCTCATGCGGGTTAGTTGCAACAGCAGGCTGATAGGTTGCAGTAAACTCCTGAAGTGGTTGGTCCATTGGCGATACTCTTGGCTGCGTTCTTCCCAAGGTTTCGCCAGCCAAAAGTGGAGCTGTGGCAGATCGAAGTTACAGCAAGCACCAGGCATACTGAATCTCTGTCTGAGCGCCGATATAAATCTGTCTTGTTTCAGCTGGCTACCTGGACGCTGCGGGCGTTGCAGCTCTTCTCTGGCATGGGAGAATTGTTCAAGATAGTGCTGTAGCTGTTGTTGATCGACTTGTTCCTGCTGTTGCCAGTTTTGCAGCTGGATTAATTGGCGGTCGATGTCTTTGATGACTTCGCTGCGGTAATCACAGCGTTCGGTAAGTTCACAGAGAGAGAAAAGCGGATAGAAGCATCTGTGTTGATGATCTTGCTGCAGGTTGTTATCCAATTGACGAGCGAGATATTCCAGACGCAGATAACTACGGATCTTTTCATTTAGCGGCTGTTCGAATATCAGTTCTGTCGTGTTCATGAATTTTTAATGTCTGCCAGCTGTAAGTATTTATTATGCAGCGCCAGTACCTGGGCCTGTAACGCGTCGATCTCTCCCTGATTGTCAATCACATCATCGGCCTTATCGAGTCGGCTCTGGCGGTCGCTCTGGCTATTGATAATGTTTTGAACCTGCTCCTTAGACACCATGTCCCGTTCAATAGTTCGCTGCAATTGTAATTTGGGTGAAATATCTACAACTAATGTGCGATCTGCCAGTTTGTCCAGGCCGTTCTCAAACAGTAAGGGAACCACCATAATGACATAAGGAGAAGCCGCCGTCTCAAGCCGTTCCAGCATGCGGGTACGTATCATGGGATGCAACAGGGCATTGAGCCACTCCCTGTCTTGCGGATGATGAAATATCTGTTCCCTCAGCGCCGCCCTATTCAGGGTGCCCTCAGGTGTCAGCATCTGAGGGCCAAATTTATCGCCAATTTGCTTAAGGCCATCTGAGCCTTTTGCGACTACTTCTCTGGCAATGATATCGGCATCAACCAAGACAATGCCTTGCTCGGCAAACAGATTGGCTACTGTCGTTTTACCGCTGCCTATGCCCCCTGTGAGGCCTACAATAAAGTTCGCCATTTAAAGTGTTCCCAAGTACCAGTCAACTATCTGTTGCCCCCACACCAGGGCAACCCAACCTGCTATGGCAATATAGGGGCCAAAGGGAATGGGGTTACCCCGATTGAGGTTCTTGAACACTATGAGTAACACACCTACCAGGGCGCCCACCAAAGAAGAGAGCAGAATTATCAGTGGTAGCATCTGCCAGCCCAGCCAGGCGCCAAATAAGGCCATAAGCTTGAAGTCGCCATAGCCCATGCCTTCCTTGCCGGTGATTAATTTGAACAGCCAGTAGATAGACCAGAGGCTTAAATAACCGGCTGCGGCGCCTATGGTGGCATCGGTAATGCTGGTAAAAGTGCCGGAGATATTAATCAGTAAACCGAGCCACAGCAGCGGCAGGGTAAGCTGATCAGGCAGTAGCATCTCATCTAAATCTATGCCGCTGAGGGCTATCAGTCCAAAGGTCAGAATAGTGGCGTAAACAAACTGCAATGTTGGGCCAAAATACCAACCGAGCGTACAAATGAGTAGGGCCGTCAACAACTCGAACATAGGATATCTTGCCGAGATTTTGGCCTTACAGGCGGCGCATTTACCGCCAAGCATCAGGTAGCCGATTATGGGTAAGTTGTGCCAGGGTTTGATATGAGCACCACACTTGGGGCAGGCAGACTTTGGCAGTAACAGATTGTACTTGGCCGGGTAGTTATCTATTGCAGCATTGAGCTTGGCTTCACCTATCTGTTTAGTGAGTTCGGGTTGGTATTCCTGCAGGTATTGATTGCATTCCTGCTGCCATTCGCGCTTCATCATTACCGGCAGGCGGTGGATCACTACATTGAGAAAGCTGCCTATCACAGAGGCAAACAGAAAACAGAGAACAAGAAAGAGCCACAGATTGTGGCTCAATATGGCAATAAAGTCTGACATCGAATATTACACTGCCCTAAAAATGGTGTTAAAAGTGCTGCTTGTTATTATTGCACCGGCTTTGATACTGAGGTTTAACCTACCACGTTACCCATTTGGAAGATAGGCAGGTACATACCTACAATAAGACCGCCTACCAGAGTACCTATGACCACCATCATAATGGGTTCAATCAGGCTGGAAAGCCCGTCTACGGCGTCATCTACCTGCATCTCATAAATATTGGCTATCTTGTTGAGCATATTATCCAGTGAACCGGATTCCTCACCTATCATCACCATCTGGATCAGCATATCGGGAAACAGCTTGGTGGTACGCATAGCTACGTTCATCTGCATACCGGCCATCACTTCGGTACGTACATTCAGCAGGGCCTTGCGGTAGACATAGTTACCGGAGGCGCCGGCGGCAGACTCCAGGCCATCAATCAGCGGTACCCCGGCGGCAAAGGTAGTAGCCAGGGTGCGGGCGAAACGGGCCATGGCAGCCTTATGGAGGATTTCGCCAATCAGGGGAATTTTAAGCACCATTTCATCGATACGGTTACGAAACTTTTCCGAGTTGCGATGGGCGCGGACAAACAGCCAAACCCCGATAACAATCGCCGCGAGAAACAGATACCAGGTACTTTGCAGCCAACGGCTTATATTAACTATCAGTTGGGTAAAGGCGGGCAGTTCAGCGCCAAAGCCGGCAAAGATACTTTCGAACTGAGGTACCACAAACAGCAATAGCAGCACAGTAACTGCTATGGCAACCACAACTACCGCCGCGGGATAGAACATGGCTTTTTTAATCTTGGATTTGAGCGCCTCGGCTTTCTCTCTGTAGGTCGCGATACGGTCAAATACCGCATCCAGAGAGCCGGAATGTTCCCCGGCGGCCACCAGGTCGACATAGAGATCATCGAAATAAGCCCTGTGGGGGCGCAGTGCGTCGGAAAGGGGAATACCTGCCTGAACATCGGCCAGCACAGTGCCCAGCAAAATACGCACCTTGTTTTTCTCATGGCCGCGGGCAATCAACTCGATGGAGGTCACCAAGGGCACACCTGCGGCCAGCATGGTGGCTATCTGGCGGGTGATCACCGCGATATCCATCGGCTTGATTTTTTTATCACCGCCAAAGAGAGAGGCAGACTTTTTACGTACCAGTTTGGGATTAATCCCCTGGTTTTTCAGTAAGCTTTTGATTTCGGCAATGCTGGCGCCGCGCAATTCGCCGGAGCTTTGCTTGCCATCGCGATTAAGACCTTTCCAGGTGAAGGTGTAGATCTTGGCTTGAGCCTTGGCACCTTTGGTTTTGGCTTTATTATTTTTAGCTGTTGCCGTTGCTGTGGCCATAATAGTTCCTTGGAATAAACGGTTTGCCGTGCCTGCATATAATTTTAGTCGGGTTAACCCTGGCCTGCCTGCAGCGAATGGCGTTAAGCACTCATGTTGTGGCGCTTATGCTATGGCACTCACGCTTTGGCACGCCGGCTTTGGATATCACAGTCGCTGTCTGGCTTGGCAGGCATCAGTAACTGGTTACCCGGTTGACCTCGGCAATGCTGGTGACGCCCTGAATGACTTTAAGCAGGCCAGACAGGCGCAAATCCCTCATTCCCTGCTGCTTGGCGGTGGCGGCAATCTGCAGTGAATTACCACCTTCCATAATGGTTCTGGCAATTTCATCGGACATCTTCATCACCTCATAGATACCGACCCGGCCCTTGTAACCGCCGGAGCAGTGCTCACAGCCGCAGGGCTTATAAACGGTAAAACCGCTATCTATCTGTTGCTGGCTGAAGCCCAGCTGCAGCAGTTCATGTTCGGGGATCTCTTCCGCTTGTCGGCACTCGGGGCAGAGACGGCGGGCCAGGCGCTGGGCAATAATCAGGTTGACCGAACTGGCAATGTTGTAGCCGGGTACGCCCATATTGAGCAAACGGGTGAGGGTTTCGGCCGATGAGTTGGTGTGCAGGGTCGAGAGCACCAGGTGGCCGGTTTGTGCCGCCTTGATGGCGATTTCGGCGGTTTCCAGATCGCGAATTTCCCCTACCATCACCACGTCCGGATCCTGACGCAGGAAGGAGCGCAGCGCCGAGGCGAAGGTTAACCCGGCCTTGGGGTTGATATGCACCTGGTTAACCCCTTCGAGGTTAATCTCCACCGGATCTTCAGCGGTGCTGATATTGCGCTCCTCGGTATTGAGAATATTGAGGCCGGTATAGAGGGACACGGTTTTCCCCGACCCCGTGGGGCCGGTAACCAGGATCATCCCCTGGGGTCTTGCCAGCATCTCCATATAGGCTTGTTTCTGGTCTTCCTCGTAACCGAGTTTTTCGATTCCTAACTGCGCCGAAGAGGAGTCGAGGATCCGCATCACTATCTTTTCGCCCCAGAGGGTGGGCAGGGTGCTGACCCGAAAATCTATGCTCTTGTTGCGCGACAGCCGCATCTTGATGCGGCCATCCTGGGGCACCCGGCGCTCGGCGATATCCAGCTTGGACATCACCTTCAGTCGCGCCGATATCCGCCCGGAAAGTGAAATCGGCGGCTCGGACACCTCATGGAGTATGCCATCGATACGGAAACGGATGCGGTAGCGCTTCTCGTAGGGCTCGAAGTGCAGATCCGACGCCCCCTTGCGGATGGCATCGGTGAGAATTTTATTGATATAGATGACGATGGGGGCATCGTCCTTGCCTTCATTATCTTCCGGGCGCTTGTCGGTATCTGTGACTTCGATGCCGGCGAGGGACTCTTCATCCAGGCCATCGAGATCCAGCGAGCTCAAGTCCTCTTCCAGTACCTTTTCCAGCGCTTTGGCTAACTTGTCCTCTTCGACCAGTATCGCTTCGGCATGCAGGCCGGCGCTGAACTGAAAGTCTTCCAGGGCGGCGATATTGGTGGGATCCGAGGTGGCAATATAGAGGCGATTGCCGCGCTTGAACAGCGGCAGGCATCTGTGTTTGTCGATCAGTTTCTTGTTGAGAAACTCATCCGGAATGCTGCTTAGGTCAAACTCATTGAGATCCAGCAGCGGGGTGCCGTACTCCTCATAACAGAGCTCGGCTATGCTGCGGGCAGATAAAAGCTTACTGGTCACCAGGGTGGTGACCAGGGCTTGCTTGTCTTTTTGCGACTGCTTGATGGCCTCCGTCAGGCTGCTCTCGTTGAGCAGCCCCTTACGGATAAATAGGGTCGATAATCCCAGATGGAGGCCGGTGGTAGGCATCTTGTATCTTCGGCAGTTTTTTTAACAGAATTTACTACAGTTATCTGCCCAAGTTACTCGGCCTAATGTGGTGTCATATGTTCCTGTTAATACATATGTATCTGTTGTTTTTATTCCACCTTTGGCTATAGGTGTAACTGTTATTGTGCCCGCTGTATTTGATGTTGTGGCCCAAGCAATTCCTGAATAGGCACCTACTGTTATGCCTGTAACATCCGCAGGAACACTCGTTGGGTTAGCTGTAGTTGATGCAGCACAATTGGTAAATCCGCCCTCGGTTTGAGCACAAACTTCTACAGCAGTTTTAACCCCACCAGCAGCAGCGACGACTTCGGTGTATCTTGCTTTATCTGTATATGTTTGATACGCAGGTAGTGCGATGGCCGCCAGAATACCGATGATCGCGACAACTATCATCAATTCGATCAGGGTAAAGCCCTGAGCACGCTTGTTGAGTTTGATACCTTTCATTTGCTTTCTCCATTGTTGCCGTCTTGAGTGAATCGGTAACTCGATTCCCTGTTACTCGTATTCCTGTGATGCCTGTAAATATTCAGGCGGTTTTCCCGGCTTGCCAGCTTAGTGGGGATGACCCCAAAGCCTATCTGGATCCAGACTCAATCAGTTCAGCAAAACCATTTAAGTTTATCGTATGTCGTTCCGGCAAACCGCACCTCAAGGAACTGAGCATTTACTCAAATCACAATTTTTACATTTGTAACTTTATTGTGTGTCATAAAATAGCAGTTTGGGTGGTTACCTTGTCGGTGAGGTTGGCCGACGCGGCCATCTCGCCTGCCCTAAAAGTTAGTATAAAGTTACTAAAAAGGGAATCTGTAATAGTGAAAAAACCACCTGAAATAGCGGAAAAAATCAAAATTGTTACCCACCACCAAGTTTTGCTGGTAACAATATTTTGACGCTTTGCCCTGTTTGTGTCAGGGATGTGGCGTTGTCAAAAAAATGCTTGGCTCCCCTTTGGTGGTAAATAAGGTTGTTAATGGTTTGTTTTGTTTTGTTGGGCTGTTTGGGAGCGGATTTTGGGGTGGATTTTTGGCGGGGAATGGGTGGTTTTTTATAGCTGGTTTTACCTATGTGGGGTTTCATGCACAGGTTTTGTGCATGGACTTTGTGCATGGACTTTATGCATGGACTTTATGCATGGGCTTTATGCATGGACTTTGTGCACGGGCTTTATGCATGGACTTTATGCATGGACTTTATGCATGAGTTTTATACTGGTGCCGAGTGAGGTACACAAACCGTGCCTGCCTGAGGACGAATATTACCCTGGGATAAAGTCATCTGACGGGCCAGGGGCTGAGTCAGGGGCAGAGTTAGGGGCTGAGCTTGGGTAGAGTCAGGGCAGGAGCCGTCTTGGAGCGGCGGGCTTGGGGCGGCGGTTTTCAGTGGAGTGGCGAGAGCTTGACTGAGAATAAGGCGCAGATGCTGCAAGCTGCAATGGCAAGCGGATGAGTATTGTGCGGTTAACGGCGGGGCTTGGCGGTTAACGCCTGCTGGGGTGATATTTGTGCTGAAATTGGCATACCCCTGGCGTTAGGGGCATGCCTGCCAAGATCTCAGCCTTTGAGGCGCATGGAGAGGTCCATGGCCCGTACATGCTTGGTCAGGGCGCCGACCGAGATAAAGTCGACACCGGTTTGGGCGAAGGCAGTTATGGTTTCCAGAGTGACATCGCCGGAAACTTCCAGTTTGGCACCCAGTCCCTTGGCCTTAAAGCCATTATTGAGCTCTACTGCCTGCAGCATCATGGTGACATCGAAGTTGTCCAACATAACAATATCGGCGCCGCCCTCCAGCGCTTGCGCCAGCTCCTGCAGGGTTTCTACTTCGACTTCCACAGGTTTGTCCGGGCGCAGTGCACGTGCGGCCGCAATCGCCTTGGCGATACCGCCGCAGGCCATAATATGGTTCTCTTTGATCAGAAAGGCGTCGAACAAACCTATGCGGTGGTTTTTGCCGCCGCCGCAGGTGACGGCATATTTTTGCGCCGTCCGCAGGCCGGGAAGGGTCTTGCGGGTATCGAGCAAACGGCATTGAGTGCCCGCCAGTTTGTCGCAGTAAATCTTGGTCAGGCTGGCTACGCCTGAGAGGGTTTGAATAAAGTTCATCATGGTGCGCTCGCCGGTGAGCAGCAGGCGCGCCGGGCCGGAGAGTTCACACAGCAGCTGATTGGGCAGCACAAGATCGCCATCATCCACATGCCAGTGCAGGGCCACTTCGCCTCCGAGCTGGTTAAATACCTGCTCAGCCCAGGCTTTACCGCAGAAAACACCTTCTTCGCGGGTAATAAGGGTAGCTTCGGCATATTTGTCTGCCGGGATCAACAGGGCTGTGATATCGCCCTCGGAGGCCTTCTGGTGGCCAAGATCTTCGTCCAGTGCGGCTTTGACACTGACCCTGATATCATTTTCGAGCATGATACGCGTCCTTGATTGACTCGGGATTATAGAGGAAATTTATGCTGCTAGATTAGCATAATAAGGGGCGCTGCTGGTATTGTGTTGGAGGTTCAATTGGCTGTGGCTGGGCTCAAAGTTATTTTGAGCCAATGTGACTACAGTCAAGGTGCTGCTGTATGTATGGTTATCAGAGTCAGGGGAGTGAGCATTTGGCGCAGCAACTATGGGTTGAAGGCTGGTATAAAGAGGCTGAACCTAGCCCTTCACCTCACTTTAATCACAGGCCCGATGGCGAGGTGAGCCTTCTGGTGATCCATAATATCAGTCTGCCAGCCGGCTGTTTTGGTCTGCCTTATATAGAGCAGCTGTTTTTGGGAACCTTGGATACTGAAGCCGATCCCAGCTTTGCCGAGCTTAAGGGGCTGGAAGTGTCGGCGCATTTTCTTATTCGCCGTGATGGTGAATTGCGCCAATATGTTTCGGTCGACCAGCGCGCCTGGCATGCCGGGGTATCTAACTTTGCCGGTCGTAGCGGCTGTAATGACTTTGCCGTCGGCATAGAGTTGGAGGGCACAGATGATTCCGGCTTTACCGAGGCGCAGTACCATAAACTTATTACCCTGAGCCAAAGTTTACGGTTGGCCTACCCGGATATCACCAAAGAGAGAATAGTAGGTCACAGCGATATTGCCCCTGGGCGCAAGACAGACCCGGGCCCGGGGTTTGATTGGCAAAGGTATCTGCAGGCGCTGTGACGCGTGTCGCTTTGAGATGGCCACAGGCCTAAAGAGAGCATGGAGAAGAAGAGATGGCACTGTTTTCCCTGTTGATCGCGATTATTGTTGAACGTTTGAAACTGCTGCCGGCTCGTTGGCAGTTGGACAGTGGGCTGCGCTGGTATCAAAGGCAGATGTTTACCGACAGCCAGCTGAGTACCACAACTGGCATGATACTGGCGCTCTTGCTACCGGCTGTGAGTGTGGCAGTGGCGTTGTGGGTTGTGGATGGATGGTTTTGGGGCTTGCCTTCGCTGCTGCTGTGGGTGGCGCTGGCGGTAGTGTGTTTTTCCCACCAATATCAAAGGCGTTTATTTAAGCGATATGTGCAGGCTGCTTGCCGCGGTGATGTGCAAGCCAGTTTTCATTTCGCCGGAGAGCTGGACTGCAGTGAATGCCTGGATGCGGTCAGCGAACGCGAGTTGGGCGCCAGGGTAGGCCAGAGCGTGGCCTGGCTCAACTACCGCTATTATGGCGCCGTGGCGCTGTTCTTTATCCTATTTGGTCCGGTAGGCGCGGTATTTTATTGCAGCGTGCGTTTTTTTGATGAAAGGCGCCAACGCTTGGCTAAAGAGTGGCCTGTGGTAGATAAGCTGCTGTATTGGCTCGACTGGTTGCCGGCACGGATCATAGGTTTTGGTTATGTGCTTTGCGGTCATTTCAGCAATGCTTTTCCGTTATGGTGCCAGTTGGCGTTGAAACGGGAGGCGACGCCCAGGGAGATAGTGACCCAAGTGGCGCTGGCTGCTGAAACTCTGCCGGATGATGAAGATGTGCCTGTGTCGGTACAGTCTACCTTGGCACTGCTGGCCTTGAGTAAGCGTAACTCAACTTTACTGCTTACTATTTTGTCGCTGTTGACCATTTTTGGTCTGGTGAGTTAGTGCCGAATAAGTGTGTTTGCGGTTTTGCTGCGGCGGGGCTTGGGTTTAACCAGGGCTTTGCCGCAAACAGGGCCCAAAGCTGCTTGTTAATTGGTCTGACCCCAGAGGGAAAAATATAGGCTATGCTCACACATCGTGAGTTGACTTGATGCAGATCACTAACTGGACTTTAAAAGTGTGATTTGATAAAGTGCGCTCACTCGTAGAAATTGGTAAGACCAATTTACAATAGGAGCTGAGGGCCAGATGGCTTATAGCAAAATCAGTCAGCCAAAGATTTCTGACGTCATCATGAATCAGTTGGAGCAGATGATCCTAGAAGGCAGCTTGCAGCCGGGTCAGAAGTTACCTCCTGAACGCGAGTTGGCGTTGCAATTTGAAGTCTCCCGTCCCTCATTGCGGGAAGCGATTCAAAAGCTGGAAGCAAAAGGATTATTGCTGCGCCGCCAAGGCGGTGGTACCTACGTTAAAGAACAGTTGTGGCAGAGTCTTGCCGATCCCATAGTCGAACTTATGCAGGGTGATCCGGAGAGTCAATATGACTTGCTGGAGTTCCGTCATGCCACCGAAGGCATGATGGCTTATTTTGCCGCCCTGCGCGGAACTGACGCCGATATGCAGAATATCCAGCGAATGATCCAGGAAGTGGAAGACGCCGAGGGAATTGAAGCGCAAGCGGCCGCCATTGTGCATTTTTACCGGGCGGTAGCCGAGGCATCACATAATGTTGCTATGCTGCACCTGGTGCTGAGTTTAACTCCTGTGCTGCATCAGAATGTGGCGCAAAACCTGGAGCTTCTGAGCCGTCGTGAAGAAGCTTCATCCATGGCGAATAAACATAGGCGGGCTTTGCTGGCCGCTATTATTCGCCGCGATCCCGAAGCCGCGCGTGAAGCGTCCAATGACCACTTGAGTTATATCGAGGAAGTCATGTTGTCGGTACGGGAAGAAGATAGCCGGTTGCAGCGTAGCTTGCGCCGTTTGAAGAGCGGCGTGTAGCCCAGGGTCGGCCCAGTGCCCACCTTAGGACGTCGCAATCACTATTAATACAATGTATAGAAGGACAGTGTCATGTCTGAAAATATGCTACAAGACTTGGATCCGTTAGAGACACAGGAATGGGTAGAATCCCTGCAAGCCGTATTGGAGCAGGAAGGTCCCGAACGTGCTCATTACCTGTTGGAAAAGCTGATCGACAAGGCTCGCCGTAACGGTACTCACCTGCCTTACACTGCCACTACTGCTTACCTGAATACCATTCCTGCCGGGCAAGAGCCTCATATGCCGGGCAACCAGGAGATGGAACGTCGCATTCGCGCCATTGTGCGTTGGAACGCGTTGGCTATGGTACTGCGTGGTTCCAAGAAAGATCTGGAGCTTGGTGGTCATATTTCCAGTTTCTCATCCAGTGCCACTATCTATGATGTGTGCTTTAACCACTTCTTCCGTGCTCCCAACGAGAAAGACGGCGGCGACCTGGTTTACTTCCAGGGCCACATTGCCCCCGGCATCTATGCCCGTTCTTTCCTCGAAGGTCGTCTGAGTGAAGAACAGCTGGCCAACTTCCGTCAGGAAGTGGATGGCAAAGGCCTGTCCTCCTATCCGCATCCCAAGCTGATGCCTGATTACTGGCAGTTCCCTACGGTTTCCATGGGTCTGGGCCCTATCCAGGCCATTTATCAGGCGCGCTTCCTTAAGTACCTGACTGACCGTGGTATCAAGGATTGCTCCGAGCAAACCGTGTATTGCTTCCTGGGCGACGGCGAGTGTGACGAGCCGGAAGCGCTGGGTGCCATCGGTCTGGCCGCTCGTGAAGAGCTGGATAACCTGGTGTTTATCGTTAACTGTAACCTGCAGCGTCTCGACGGCCCTGTACGCGGTAACGGCAAGATCATCCAGGAGCTGGAAGGTGAATTCCGCGGCGCCGGTTGGGAAGTGGTCAAGGTTATCTGGGGCCGTTACTGGGATCCATTGCTGGCCAGTGATACCAGCGGTAAGCTGCTGCAACTGATGAACGAAACCGTTGACGGTGAATACCAGAACTGTAAAGCCAAAGGCGGTGCCTGGACCCGTGAACACTTCTTCGGTAAGTATCCTGAAACCGCCGAGATGGTAGCCAACATGTCAGACGATGACATCTGGCGCCTGAACCGTGGTGGTCACGATCCGGTGAAGATTTACGCCGCGCTCGATAGAGCCAAGAAGACCAAGGGTCGCCCAACCGTTATTCTGGCCAAGACAGTGAAAGGTTATGGTCTGGGTGATGCCGGTGAAGGCAAAAACATTGCCCATAACGTCAAGAAGATGGACATTGAAGCCATTCGTCACTTCCGTGATCGCTTCAACATCCCAATCCCTGATGACAAGCTGGATGAAATCCCCTTCTACCATCCGGGACCGGACTCCGAAGAGGTTAAATACCTCAAGGAACGCCGTGAGGCCCTGATGGGTTATCTGCCTGCCCGTCGGCAGAAGTTCAGCGAAGAGCTGCAAGTGCCTTCACTGAAAATTTTTGATGCGGTTCTCAAAGGCTCCAACGGCCGTGAGATCTCTTCTACCATGGCCTTTGTGCGGGTATTGACTGCCTTGCTGAAAGATAAGGGCATAGGTAAGAAGATAGTACCTATCATCCCGGATGAGGCCCGTACCTTTGGTATGGAAGGTCTGTTCCGTCAAGTGGGTATCTATGCTCACGAAGGGCAGAAATATGTGCCTCAGGATGCGGATCAGGTTGCTTACTATCGTGAGGACAAGTCCGGTCAGGTGCTGCAGGAAGGGATTAACGAGCTGGGCGCCATGTCCTCTTGGGTATCGGCTGCGACCAGCTACTCGGTCAATGATACGCCGATGATCCCTTTCTACATCTATTACTCCATGTTCGGTTTCCAGCGGATCGGCGATCTGGCCTGGGCTGCCGGCGACATGCGCGCCCGTGGCTTCCTGGTCGGTGGTACTTCCGGCCGGACTACGCTGAACGGCGAAGGTTTGCAGCACCAGGATGGTCACAGCCATATTCTGGCCAACACCATTCCTAACTGCATCAGCTATGACCCAACCTATGGTTATGAAATTGCCGTTATCGTTCAGGATGGTATTCGCCGCATGTATGGCGAAGATCAGGAAGATATCTTCTACTACCTGACCACAATGAACGAGAACTATGTTCAACCTGAAATGCCACAAGGCGTGGAAGAGGGCATAGTCAAGGGTATCTACAAGTTGGAAAGCGTTGCCGGTTCCGGTAAAGGCAAAGTCCAGCTGATGGGTTGCGGCACTATTCTCGAGCAAGTACGCAAGGCGGCACAGGCGCTGGCGAAAGACTTCGGTATCAGCACAGATGTGTTCAGCGTTACCAGCTTCAACGAACTGGCGCGTGATGGTCAGGCGGTTGAGCGCTGGAACATGCTGCACCCAACTGAAACCGCCAAGGTGCCTTATGTAAGCACAGTGCTGGCAAAAGATGCGCCTGCGATTGTGGCGACCGATTACATGAAGATCTATGGCGAGCAGCTGCGCGCTTACGTGCCTTGTGACTACAAGGTGCTGGGTACCGACGGTTTCGGCCGCTCTGACAGCCGCGCCAACCTGCGTCACCACTTCGAAGTGGATGCCAAGTTCATCGTGGTTGCTGCGCTCAAGTCGCTGGTGGACCGCAACGAGCTGCCGGTAGATGTTTTGGCCAAGACCATTGCCGAATATGGCATCGACGCCGACAAGATCGACCCACAGCACGCGTAAGAGGTGAAGCAGAATGGCTGATATGAAACAAGTACTGGTTCCCGATATTGGCGGGGACGAGGTACAGGTTATTGAGATCTGTGCCAATGTGGGTGACAGCCTGGCGGCTGAAGACTCCATTATTACCGTTGAAAGCGACAAGGCGACCATGGATATTCCTGCGCCCTTCGCCGGTGTGCTCAAAGAGCTGAAAGTGGCCGTTGGCGACAGCGTGTCTGAAGGCACCTTGATAGCCTTGATGGCTGCCGAAGGCGCAGAAGCTGCAGCTGTTGCAGAGGCGCCCAAGGCTGAAGCCGCGCCTGCTCCGGCAGCGGCTCCCGCTCCTGCTGCAGAACAGGCGGCGCCGGCCGCACCTGCAGCCGGTGGCAGCCAGGTCATCGAAGTGACAGTGCCGGATATTGGCGATGCCGCAGATGTCGATGTTATCGAAGTGCTGGTGAGCGAAGGTGAGGCTATCGAAGCCGACGCCGGGTTGATCACGCTGGAAACCGATAAGGCGACCATGGATGTACCTTCGCCTCAGGCGGGTACAGTCAAGTCACTGAAAGTGAAGGTTGGCGACAAGGTTTCCCAGGGCTCTTTGGTGTTACTGCTGGAAGTTGGCGCTGCTGCTTCTGATGCACCGCAAGCGCCACAAGCAGCGGCTTCTGAAGCCGCACAGCCGGTGGCTGCTCAGGCTGCCGCGCCTGCCACAGTTGCAGTGAAAGAGATTGCGGTTCCCGATATCGGTGATGCTGCCGATGTGGACGTTATCGAAGTGCTGGTGGCGGTAGGTGATGAGATCAGTGCCGATCAAGGGCTGATCACGCTGGAAACCGACAAGGCGACCATGGAAGTGCCGGCGCCCTTCGGTGGCAAGCTGGTTTCTCTGACCGTTAAAGTGGGTGACAAGGTGTCTCAGGGTAGCGTGATTGCCACGGTTGAGACTCAAGGCGCCGCTCCTGCAGCAGTTGCTGCACCGGCAGAAGCCCCTGTTCAGACGGCTCCAGCCCCAGCTCCGGCGGCCGCGCCTGCAGCGCAGAGTCGCCCACCTGTGCCGCATCATCCGAGTGCCGGTGCCCAGCCTAACACAGGTGCGGTACACGCTTCTCCGGCGGTACGTCGCCTGGCCCGTGAGTTCGGTGTTGATCTGACTCAGGTGAAAGGTACAGGTCGCAAGGGGCGTATCCTCAAAGAGGATGTGCAGGCCTATGTGAAATATGAACTGTCACGGCCCAAGGCCACGGCGGCGACTTCTGTCGGCGGCGGCAGTGGTCTGCAGGTTATTGATGCACCTAAGGTAGATTTCAGTAAGTTCGGTGAAGTGGAACAAGTGCCACTGACCCGGATCCAGAAGATCTCCGGCCCTAACCTGCACCGCAACTGGGTGACCATTCCCCATGTGACTCAGTTCGATGAGGCTGATATCACAGAGATGGAAGCTTTCCGTAAGCAGCAGAACGAACTGGCAGCCAAGCAGAAGCTGAATGTGAAGATCACTCCGTTGGTGTTCATGATGAAGGCGGTTGCCAAGACGCTGCAGCAGTTCCCGGTATTTAACTCCAGCCTGAGCCCGGATGGTGAATCGCTGATCCGCAAGAAGTACTACCACATAGGAGTGGCGGTCGATACGCCAAACGGTTTGGTGGTGCCAGTGGTGCGTGATGTGGACCAGAAAGGGATTATCGAGCTCAGCCGCGAGCTGACCGAAATTTCGATCAAGGCCCGTGACGGCAAGCTTAAGGCGGCCGACATGCAAGGCAGCTGTTTCACTATCTCCAGCCTGGGGGGGATCGGCGGTACCGCGTTTACGCCTATCGTCAACTATCCTGATGTGGCAATTCTCGGGGTGTCCAAGTCTGAGATTAAGCCGAAGTGGAACGGTAAAGAGTTTGAGCCAAAGCTGATGTTACCACTGTCACTGTCTTATGATCACCGGGTGATCGACGGGGCGATGGCGGCACGCTTCAGTGTCACTCTGTCAGGGATCTTGTCCGATATTCGTACAATGATCCTCTAACACAACAGGCTGCCCCTCGGGGCGGCCTTTTGTTTATTGTGATCAGTGTCAAACACGGGTTAAAATGCGCCCACCTTACGAGACAAGCACTTTCGAGCTGGCGTATCGCAGGTTGGGCTGGCTGTCCCCAACGGAATGAAAGAAATCAGAGGAAAAAATGAGTAACGAAATCAAAACTCAGGTAGTGGTATTAGGTGCTGGCCCTGCTGGCTATTCTGCGGCTTTTCGTGCAGCAGATTTAGGCCTGGAGACAGTGATTGTTGAGCGTTTCAGCACTCTGGGTGGCGTATGCCTGAATGTGGGTTGTATTCCTTCCAAAGCCCTGTTGCATGTAGCCAAAGTGATTGAAGAGGCCAAAGCGGTATCGGATCACGGTGTTGTGTTCGGTGAGCCAAAGATAGACCTCGATAAGCTGCGTGGCTTTAAAGAGAAAGTGATCGGCCAACTGACCAATGGTCTTGGCGGCATGTCCAAGATGCGTAAAGTGAAGGTGGTTAACGGTTTCGGTAAGTTCACTGGCCCCAACAGCCTCGAAGTGAAAGGTGCCGACGGTGAAACCACAGTGGTTAACTTTGACAACGCCATCATAGCTGCCGGCTCTCGTCCAATTCAGCTGCCTTTCATTCCGCATGAAGATCCACGTATCTGGGACTCTACCGATGCACTGGAACTGAAAGAGATCCCAGGCAAGATGCTGGTGATGGGCGGCGGTATCATAGGTCTGGAAATGGGTACTGTTTACTCGTCTCTGGGCAGTGAAATCGATGTGGTTGAAATGTTCGACCAGGTGATCCCTGCGGCTGATAAAGACGTGGTTAAGGTCTTTACCAAGCAGATCAAGAAGAAATTCAACCTGATGCTGGAAACCAAGGTAACAGCAGTTGAAGCCAAAGAAGACGGTATTTATGTGTCTATGGAAGGTAAGTCGGCACCTGCCGAGCCAGTGCGTTACGACGCAGTGCTGGTGGCCATTGGCCGTACTCCAAATGGCAAGCTGATCGATGCTGACAAGGCCGGGGTCAAGATTGATGAGCGTGGCTTTATCAATGTCGACAAGCAACTGCGTACCAATGTGGCCAACATTTTCGCCGTGGGCGATATCGTTGGTCAGCCAATGCTGGCTCACAAAGGTGTGCATGAAGGCCATGTGGCCGCAGAAGTGATTGCCGGTATGAAGCACTTCTTCGATCCTAAGGTTATCCCATCTATTGCTTACACAGATCCTGAAGTGGCTTGGGTTGGTCTGACCGAGAAAGAAGCCAAAGAGCAGGGCATAGCATACGAAACCGCGACCTTCCCATGGGCAGCCAGTGGCCGTGCTATCGCTTCCGATGCCAGCGAAGGTATGACCAAGCTGATTTTCGATAAAGAGACTCATAGAGTGATCGGTGGTGCCATTGTGGGTGTCAACGGCGGTGAGTTGCTGGGTGAAATCGGCCTGGCTATCGAGATGGGTTGTGATGCCGAGGATCTGGCGCTGACCATTCATGCTCACCCGACTCTGCACGAGTCTGTAGGGCTGGCGGCCGAGATCTACGAAGGTTCAATCACAGATCTGCCAAACCCAAAGGCAAAAAAGAAAAAGTAATCTGCTGATTGGGGACTTGTCCCTGGCAGTATTGAAGTCGGGCCCAGTTAGCTGGGCCCGATTTTTTATATCAAGTGCAACCCTTGTAAACGAACTGTTGTTTACAAGATGAAATTCGGTGGTCTAGCTGGTACATTCAAGACTGGTCATCAAGGTCATTCATCAACCGATGATAAGAAAACTAATAACAGTAGCTATTGCTATACTGCTCAGCCTTTTTTTCGGGGCAGCATCGGCAGATGCCGATGAGTTGGTTAAAAGGGTATTTTCTTCCAGGGATGGTTTGATCAACACCAGTATTCTCGACATCAGCATTGATGAGCGGGGATTTATCTGGCTCTCCACCGAACAGGGACTGTATCGCCTCAGCAACGCCAATATCCGCCGTTTGGACCGCGATGGTCTGGAATCGCGGATGGCTGATGAGTATCTGTCTCTGGTCAAGTCTCTTGGGCAACAGCAGATGCTGGTCAGTACACTGTCTCATGCCTATCTCTACCATATAGCCGATAATCGTTTCCGTCAGTTTGGCAGTGATGAGCTGTTTCCCGAGTATCAGGGCGGCGGTTTAATGAAGAGCTTGCAATCGGCGGCCGGTGACTGGCTGTTGTTAACCGAAAAAGGCCAGGTTTGGCGCTTGAGTCAGGATCTACAGCAGCTGCAGAAACTGTTTGACCTACCCTACGATAGTGACCTGCTATGGAGTCAAATTTTGCAGCTTGAGAACGGCAACTTGCTGCTGGGTAACGCCTATGGTGTGGAGCTAAGGTCACAAAATGGCAGCGTCAAACAACGCTTGTCATGGCAGGGTAGTTATGGTCGCCTCAATGCCTTATTTCTGGACAGTAACAAACAGATTTGGATGGCCGCCAGCAAAGGCTTCTATCGGGTGAACCTTGAAAGCAACCGCATAGAGCCAGTGGCCGAGATTCCTTTTTTCACCAGTGTGATCACTGAAGATCTCAAGGGTAACCTGTGGATTGCCAGTAAGCAGGGGTTGCTGAAATGGTCCCCGAGCAGC
The DNA here is from genome assembly GCF_047314685.1 of Shewanella sp. BJSY2023SW001. Classification (NCBI taxonomy): domain Bacteria; kingdom Pseudomonadati; phylum Pseudomonadota; class Gammaproteobacteria; order Alteromonadales; family Shewanellaceae; genus Shewanella; species Shewanella sp. BJSY2023SW001. Next base: position 54,823 of record NZ_JBKORF010000065.1, on the reverse strand, counting down.
CGCAAATTAAAACAGTATAAAGAGCAGTTGAAGCTCAAGGCCGGTATTGAATATATCAATGCTCTGCAGGTGGACAGCAATGGTTTAATCTGGGTTGGCGGCACTGGGCATTCATTGGCAGTGGTAGCCGACTCACCGGAATTTATTCTGGATAGTTTCAGCGCTTCTGAGCCTTATAAGCTCAGTGATTCCATGGTGTGGGCGATACTGGCCGACGCTGAGATGCTGTGGCTGGGAACCGACTCGGGATTGTTGGCCGTCAATCGAAATACCCAACAGAGCCAAACTACGCTTCCCAAAGGGATGGAGGTCAATGACAGCATCTACAAGATAGATAATTTGGACCAAGATCACCTGTTGTTATCGACTACCAATGGCTTATTTGTGATGAATAAGCAGACCCTGGAAGGGCAGCCTTTGGGGGATTGGAACGGCAGCGGACAGTCTCTGAGTCACAAGACGGTGATCACGGCTTTGAATGAGGGCAACCTCTGGTGGTTTGCGACCAGCAGCGGTTTGTATGAGTGGGATCAGACTCAGGGCAAGATAGAGAAAAAAACTTTGCCGGATACAGAGTCCAGCGGCAATAATCCTGCGATTTATGGAGTCTATCGCGATAGTCGACAGCGCTTGTGGATCGGTGGCAATAAATCCTTCGGTTACTTGGAGCAGGGCGGCGGTTTTCGTTCATTGGCGTCGGTATTTGATGACTTGCCGCATATGCCGACCGTGAGCCAGTGGTTGGAATTGAGCCCGGATCGTTTCTGGTTGGCCACCCGCCAGGGAGGCTTGATAGAGCTGGACTTGCAGACCATGAAGATTCGCCGTTTGACGCAAGAATGGCAATTGGACTGTAACACAGTATTTTTTCTGCAGGATAGCGGCGACTATCGAGTTGTGGGATGCAGTTATGTGCTGATCCGTCAGGAAAAGAGTAGTGGTGAAATCAAGGTATTCAATAATGATGACGGTTTGTTGGGGGAGGAACTCAACGAAGGGGCATACTTCTATCAGCCGCAGCAGGGCCTCTATGTAGGTACGCCGGATGGGGTGATACTGTTGGACGTTGCCGGCATGGTTAATCGTGTTCCAAAGCACGGCGCCATTCTCGAGTCGATTGCGGTTTATTATGACAATAAAACAGAGCTGAGTTTGGTACCTACGCCTGAACAACTGATAGCTCCCGGAGCCAGAATGCTGAGTTTTCAACTGAGCAGTATGGATTATCTGGATGATGCTCCTATCAGCCTAAAGTACCGTTTACGACGTCCCGGTGAAGATGAGCTTAACTATTTACTGTTGGAAAATCAGTCGCAAATTAATCTTTCCGGATTAACTCCCGGCGCTTACCAATTGGAAGTGATCAGTCAAAACAACGGTATCTGGCAGTCGGAGCCCTTCCGTTTTCCCTTTACCGTTGACCAGTTCTGGTGGCAGAGTCAGTGGTTCAAGGGGTTGTTGTTAATCATTATATTGGCAACGATTTTCAGTATCGTGCTGTTGCGTCAGCGTCAGGTGCAACGTTTTATGACCATGAACCTAGCGCTGCGCCAGAGTGATGACAGGTTGAGGCAATCGCTCAGGGGTAGTGAATCGGATCTCTGGGAATGGCGCCGTGATACCGGCCAGTTTCATCTGGATAATCGCGGCGGTGTGCTGGGCAGTGCTGAAGACTTTATTCTTATCGGAATAGATAAGTTGCCGGTGCATCCAGATGACCAGACAGCTGCGCTGGATGAATGGAACAAGATGGTCGAAGGTGACAGCGATAGATTCGAGTCCGAATACCGTTATCGACTCCGAGACGGCAGTTGGGGCTGGCTCAGGGTGCGCGGCAGGCCAGTCAGCCATGACCCGGTTTCCGGCAAGGTGCTCAAGGCTGCCGGGATTTACTCCGACATCACCATCAAGCGGCAACTGGAAGAGGAGGTTGAGCTGCTGGCGCAGGCATTTGAAAACACCTCAGAAGGGGTGTTTATTCTGGATGCCGATGAGGTCATCAAGGTCGCCAACAGGGCGGCAGAGTCGATAGTAGGTCAGGATAGGCAGAGTCTGCAGGGACGGCACTTCGGCGAGTTGGTGGTCAGTGAAAACTTCCATAAAGATAAGGTCGCCACTTTACTGCAAGGGATAGATTCCTGGACCGGCGAGCTGGAAATTGTGGGTGTGGCCGGGTCGCGCTGTCCTGTGTGGCTCAATATTTCCCTGATGCAGGATCGCAAGGATAGGGTGCAACACTATGTGGTGGTGTTTTCCGATATCACTGAGCGCAAACGCACCGAGGCGGATCTGCGCCGCCTGGCGAACTATGACGTGCTGACCGGTTTGCCGAACAGATCGCTGTTTGCCAACCGTTTGCAACAGGCAATTGAAGGGGCCAAAGATCAGCAACATAAGCTGGCCTTGCTGTTTTTGGATCTGGACAGGTTCAAGCATGTCAACGACTCCTACGGCCACAGCATGGGAGATGCGCTGCTGATAGAGGCCGCCAATAGGCTGCAGTCAGTGATGGGGCCGGAGCAGGTTTTGTGTAGGTTTGGCGGTGATGAGTTTGTGATCCTGGTACAGGATGCCGAGATAGATAAGCTCAATCGCCTCAGTGAGCGCCTGTTGGCGCAGATAGCTCAGCCGTTTGAACTCTATGGGCGGGAGTTTTTTATTTCTACCAGTATCGGCATCAGTATCTGGCCCGACGATGCCAGGCAACCAGAGATGCTGATCAAGAATGCCGATCAAGCCATGTATCACGCCAAGGAAGAGGGCAGGGGGAATTTCCAATACTATTCCAGTGAGCGTAATGCAGAAGCTTTGTACCATCTACGTTTGGAAGCCGATTTACGCCACGCCATAGAGCAGGGCGAGTTTGAGCTCTATTACCAGGGCCAGTTTGATGTAAAACAGCAGCAAAAGTTTATCGGTATGGAAGCTTTGCTGCGTTGGCATCATCCGAGCGAAGGTTTTGTTCGGCCGGATATTTTCATCAAGGTGGCTGAGTCCTGTGGTTTGATAATTGCTATCGACCGTTGGGTGCTGCGCCAAGCTTGTGAGGATGGTGCCCGTTGGAGCAAGAGTGCGGCGGAGCCGTTCAAGTTGTCGGTAAATGTCAGCGCAGTGCATTTCCGTCACCCGGAATTTATCAGTGGTGTGCTCGATATCCTTGAAGAAACCGGAATGCCGGCCCAGTATTTGGCGCTGGAAATCACCGAAGGGGTGTTGATGAAAGAGCTGCAGCTTGCCCGCCAGCATTTGAGACAGCTGAGGGCCCACGGCATAGAGGTGGCCATTGATGACTTTGGCACCGGCTACTCGTCGCTGGCTTATTTGCGCCACTTTGAAGTGAATACCCTGAAAATTGATCGCTCCTTCCTCAAAGATATTGCCGGCAACAGTGCCGATCAGGCGATTGTCAGCAGTATTGTCGAGCTGGCCCGTAACCTCAAACTCAAGGTGGTAGCCGAAGGGGTGGAAACCCGGGAACAGCTGCAACAGGTCACTCACAGAGGCTGTCATATCATTCAGGGTTACTACTTTGCCAAGCCTGTACCTGCTGGTGAACTGGCATCCTGGTTTTACGAAATGTGCGATTTATGATCTTTGTTTATACCCTATTGGAACTTTCTCTTTACTGTAAATTCTTTGTTAGAATATACCGACTCTAATTCTGGAACTCTTGCTAGGTATGAAACCCTCTCTGCGCTTACTGGTTTTGATTGGCACTCTGTTGAGTGTGGCTGCGGTGGCGGCCGAACGTCCTAAGGTAGGCCTGGTACTCAGTGGCGGCGGTGCCAAGGGTGCTGCGCATGTTGGGGTACTCAAGATGCTCGAGGCCAACAATATTCCTGTCGATTATGTTGCCGGTACCAGCATAGGCGCCTATGTCGGTGGCCTCTATGCGCTTGGCTACAGCGCCACAGAAATTGAAACCATTATGATGAATGAGGACTGGTCCAAGGGGTACTCGGACACCATCCCGCGCCAGGCCATGAGTTACCGCGATAAGCAACAAAGAGATAAGTACAATATTCCGCTTAACCTTGGTATCCGTGATGGTGAAGTACAGTCGCCCAGTGGCGTACTTCTTGGGCAAACCATGTCGCAACTATATCGTAACACCACAGATCTGGTGCGTGAATTCAACAGTTTCAATGAACTCTCCATTCCTTATCGGGCGGTGGCGACAGATTTGGAAACCAGTCTGCCGGTAGTGATCAGCAGTGGCAGCCTGGTGCAGGCGATGCAGGCCTCAGCCACAGTGCCGGGAGCGCTGCAACCAGCTGAAATCGATGGTAAGTTGCTGGTGGATGGTGGTATTGCCAACAATATGCCGGTGGATGTGGTCAAGGCCATGGGCGCCGATGTCATTATCGCCGTCGATATAGGTTCGCCTTTGGTGAAAAGGGAGAAGCTTAACGGCACCTTAGCGGTATTGGATCAGTTGTCTACCATGCTGACCAACGCCAGCACAGAGCGGCAAAAGGCCTTGTTGACCAAGGACGATATCCTGATCCGCCCGGCTATCGACAACCTCAGCACCACAGATTTCGCCGATATGCCCAAGGCGCTGGAAGCCGGGGTGACAGCTGCCGTACGGTACACCGACAGATTGAGCCAGTTGGCCGTGTCTCCTGAGGAATACCGCGCTTATGTCCGGCAAAAACGCGACGCCAGTCGTGATTGGTTGGATAACTTGGATCGCCCGGTTACCCGGATAGTTTTCGATAACAGGTCCAAGGTCAGCGACTCACTGCTGGGTGATACTCTGGGTATCGAATTGGGTGACAGAGTTACCAAACAGCAACTGGACGAGAGTATTGCGCGGTTATACTCACTGAATAAGTTTGAACGTGTCAGTGCCGAGTTTCAGGATACTGATGAGGGCCGAGTGTTAACCGTAACCACCAAGGCCAAGTCCTGGGGACCCAACTATTTCCAATTTGGCTTGAATTGGGAGGACGATTTCTCACTGGACTCGGCGGTGGCCCTGGATGGCGCCGTGATTATGACTGACTTGACCGAAAACGGTGGTGAATGGCGCAATGAAGTGAAGATGGGCTTCGAGAAGCTGCTCGGTACCGAATTTTACCAGCCTCTGGACAGAGATCAGCAGTTCTATGCCCGCGCCCGATATCAGTATGAGATCAAAGGTTGGGATGTGTTTGATGCCAACAAGCTTTACTTCGAGCTGGATCGCAAGAGTCACAGAATTGACCTGGGTTTGGGGTACAACTATGTCAAGCAGGGCCGGATTGAGCTGGGGCTGACAGGTGAGTCGGGAGTGGTCTCCAACGAGGCGTTCTTCGATGATCTCAAGTTCAACACCTATGGCGCCTATTTGAAGTTCGGCTACGATACCCTGGACAGCATAAGTTTCCCCACCTCGGGTAACCGCATCACTCTGAATATCTACCTGCGTAATGAGGAGTATGAAGATGGGGTATTCAAGACGGATGCTGAACGCTCGCTGCAGATAGAGGCCGACTGGAAAGGGGTTGTCAGTGTTGGCAGCCACTCTTTTGTGGGTAAGGCATCCTATGCAAACGTGGATAAAGACGGCAATTTTACTCTTTATGTATCGGACCTCGGCGGTTTCCTTAATCTCTCCGGCTACCACAAGAACTCTATCGCCGGCGCCCAGAAGGTGTTCGGTGCCTTCATCTATCAGTACGATCTCGGTCGTGATGCGCTGGGGATGAAGGACTTTCCGCTTTACCTGGGAGCCAGTTTGGAGGCGGGGAATGTCTGGAGCCTGGATGAGCATGTGATGTTCAACGATCTCATCTATTCCAGCAGCTTGTATCTGGGGACTGAGACCCAACTGGGCCCTGCGGCGCTCGGCTTTGGTTTCAGTGATAACGGTGAGAAGGCGGTTTACCTGTTTCTCGGCAAAAACTTCTAAGGCTTATTGTTGACCTGGTCTGTGGTGTTCATAGTTATTTACAAAAATCCACTACAGACTGGTCACAGGGAGTGCTAAGGTTTAAAGCCGGTATCTTTGTAACAATATAACTATCTGAACAATCACAAATTCGGGGAAGAAAATGAGCAAAATAAGCACCCTGGCATTGGGCATCGCCCTCAGCCTTGGTCTGGCTTCCTGTGCCAGCCAGCAAGCGCCGCAGTCGCAAGCAGAAGTCAAGAAAGTCTCTGGCATTGAGCTGGAGAACTTTGACCATCAAGTTCGTCATCAGGACGATTTCTACTACAGCGTCAACGGTAAGTGGTTGGCCACTACGCCAATTCCAGCCGACAAATCCAACTATGGTGCTTTCTCTGTTCTTTACGAAGAAAGCCAGGCGGCCCTGAAGCAGATTATCGAAGAAGCCGCCGCCAAGCCCAATAAGGCCGAAGGTTCAGTGGAGCAGAAGATAGGCGATTTCTATGCCGCCTATATGGATACCACTCTGACTGACCAACTGGGGATTGCGCCGCTCAAGGGACAACTGGCCGATATCGCCAAAACCGCCAGTCACGCCGATGTTGCCGCGCTGATGGGCAAACTGTTGACCGATGGCTCCGGCATCCCCTTTGGTTTTTACGTCAACAACGATGCCAAGAATTCCAGCCAGTACGGGGTTTACCTGTACCAGAGCGGCCTGACACTGCCAGATCGTGATTACTACCTCAAGGACGATCCCAAGTTTGTCGCCAACCGCGAAGCGATGCGTGAGTATGTCCGCAATCTGATGAGCGCCGCCGGTTACCCGCACGCCGATGCCGCCGCAGCCAATGTCGCCAACATTGAACTCTTTATCGCCCAGAGCCAGTGGAGCCGGGTCGAGTCCCGTGATGCCAACAAGGCCTACAACAAGATGAGCCTGAAAGAGCTGCAGCAGTTGATGGGCGGCTTTGACTTTGACGGTTTCGCCAAGGCGGCCGGTCTCAGCGGCAAGACTCAGGACGTGATAGTGCGTCAACCTTCCTACTTTGAGAAGCTGGGCGCCGAGTTTGGTAAGTTCCCTGTATCAGCCTGGCAAGACTACCTGGCATTCCATCTGGTGGACTCCTACGCTGGCTTGCTGAGCCAGCAGTTTGTCGATCTGCACTTTGATTTCCACAGCAAAACCTTGATGGGCATTCAGGAGCAAAAACCACGCTGGAAGCGAGCTGTCGATGGCGCCGACCAAGTGATTGGTGAGCTGGTGGGTAAAGAATATGTTGCCCGTCACTTCCAACCTGAGGCCAAGGCGCGGATGGAGTCGATGATCAAGAACTTGATCAAGGGTTTTGAAGTCAGCATCGATGAGCTGGAGTGGATGACACCCGAGACCAAGAAAGCGGCTCAGGAAAAACTGTCCAAGTTTACCTACAAGATAGGTTATCCGGACAAGTGGAAGGACTACAGCAATCTGGAGATCAAGGCCGACGATCTGGTGGGTAACTACCAGCGTTATGCCCGCTTCGAATATCAGGACATGCTGGCTAAGCTGGGCAAGCCAATCGATCGCACTGAGTGGCACATGACACCGCAAACGGTGAACGCCTACTACAACTCAGTGATGAACGAAATCGTGTTCCCGGCCGCCATTCTGCAGCCGCCTTTCTTCAACATGGAAGCCGATGACGCGGTGAACTATGGTGGCATAGGCGCGGTGATTGGCCACGAGATCAGCCATGGTTTTGATGATCAGGGCGCCAAGTATGATGGCGACGGTAACCTGCGCAACTGGTGGACAGACAAAGACCGCGAAGAGTTCCAGAAGCGCGGCGCGCAGCTGTCTGCCCAGTACAGCCAGTTTGAAGCTCTGCCTGGCAAGTTCGTCAACGGTGACCTGACTCTGGGTGAGAACATAGGCGATCTGGGGGGCTTGACCGTTGCCCTGCGCTCTTATCACCTGAGCCTCGACGGTAAAGAAGCGCCGGTAATGGATGGCCTGACCGGCGATCAGCGTTTCTTCGTCGGTTGGTCACAGGTGTGGCGCCGCAACTACCGTGACGAGGAGCTGGGACGTCGTCTGCTGACTGACCCGCATTCACCCAGCCACTACCGCGCCATGGGCACTCCCCGCAACGTGGAAGGTTTCTACAAGGCCTTTGACCTCAAGCCGACTGACAAGATGTATCTGTCGGAAGAGGACAGAGTGAAGATCTGGTAACACGGATTATCCAGAAAACAGAGCCAGGCAGATGCCTGGCTCTGTTGTATCTGGCGGTTTACAAGGTATCAAGCAGTGCCGGCAGGGCTTCCAGGCTATCACGCTGATAATGGGCCGCGGCCCAGCGAGGATCCTGGCGCTGCTCGGCTGCCGGGACTATCAAGGTCTGCATATTGGCGGCGCGAGCGGCTATCAGGCCGTTGAAAGAGTCTTCCACCGCCAGGCAGCGGCTTGGTGGCAGTGCCAGTTTGGCGGCGCAGGAGAGATACACCTCTGGGTGGGGTTTACCGAGCGGAAAATCCTGAGCCGATTGTATTGCATCGAAGGCTTCTGTGATGGCGAGTTTGTCAAGCACGGCATCGATAATATCCCAGGAGGAAGAGGTGGCCAGGCCCACTTTCAGGCCTCGACTGCGACAGGCGCTTAGGGCATCGACAACACCGCGCATGGGCTTGCCATCGCGGCGGATATAGGCGATGACTGCAGCTATGATTTGATCGGCGATATATTGAGGTTCTACTTTGACCTCGGGAAAGCGCTGTAACCAGAAGTCCACCACCTGATCGATTCGCAGACCTGTGGTTTGCTGTATGGCTTCACGGCTGACCGCCATCCCCAACTGCTGAAAAACCTGATACTCGGCTTGCTGCCAGACGGGCTCTGAGTCAATTAATATCCCATCCATATCAAAAATAACGGCCTGTATTGCGGGTGCTTGCATGGAAAAGTCTCAAAAACGGCGCGGATTTGGACGCAGGATAACGAAAAGCGGCCCCGGGATGCAAAATTATCCCGGCAGGGGAGATTAGGAGATGCTTGGCTGAAGGCGTTTGAATTCAATTCGATTACTACAATCTAATTATTTGTATTTAAATGAAAAAATCATTTTTTCAAACTATTGTCTAATTTCCTTTGTTTAATGAGGGGCTTAGTGTGTTGCCGACCTTGGGATTTTGCCACGATTTCTCAGTTGCCTTAGTGTGATCTCATTCATACTTTTGCAAAGCTGTAGTATACTGCAGGCCGGAATTTACGGGTCGATCCTGTGGGGCTGTCAGCTTCATTCATGAAGACGTGCAGTCGTAAGAGCGCCTAACAAAGAGGAATGTTGCCGTGCTAGAAGCATATCGTAAACACGTCGAAGAGCGTGCTGCTGAGGGCGTAGTCCCTAAGCCATTGGATGCACATCAAGTGGCTGAGCTTGTTGAATTAGTGAAAAACCCACCTGCAGGCGAAGAAGAATTTATTCTTAACCTGCTCGAAAATCGTATTCCCCCAGGTGTTGACGAAGCCGCCTATGTTAAGGCCGGTTTCCTGGATGCCGTTGCCAAGGGTGAGGTGAAATCGCCAATCCTGAGCGCCGAGCGTGCGCTGGAACTCTTGGGTACCATGCAGGGCGGTTACAACATCGAACCCCTGATCCGCCAATTGGACAACGAGCAGATGGCCCCGCTGGCGGTCAAGGCTCTGTCCCACACCCTGCTGATGTTCGATGCCTTCCACGATGTGGTTGAGAAGATGAAGGCGGGTAACGCCTATGCCAAGCAAGTGGTTGAGTCCTGGGCCAATGCCGAGTGGTTCCTCAGCCGTCCCAAGCTGGCCGAGAAAATCTCTCTGACCGTATTCAAGGTTACAGGCGAAACCAACACCGACGACTTGTCTCCGGCTCCTGATGCCTGGTCACGTCCCGATATCCCACTGCACGCCTTGGCGATGCTGAAAAACGCCCGCGACGGTATTGAGCCGGATCAGCCAGGCGTAGTAGGCCCAATCAAGAAGATTGAAGAACTCAAGACCAAGGGCTTCCCACTGGTTTATGTGGGCGACGTGGTTGGTACAGGTTCTTCCCGTAAGTCGGCGACCAACTCTGTGCTGTGGTTCATGGGTGATGATATTCCATTCGTGCCCAACAAGCGTGCCGGTGGCTTCTGCCTCGGTGGCAAGATAGCCCCTATCTTCTTCAACACCATGGAAGATGCCGGTGCTCTGCCGATTGAGTTGGATGTGGGCAACATGGAGATGGGCGATGTTATCGACATCTATCCTTATGCCGGCAAAGTGACCCGTCACGATAGCGACGAAGTGATCTCTGAATTCAAACTCAAGACTGATGTGCTGCTGGACGAAGTGCGTGCCGGTGGCCGTATTCCATTGATCATCGGCCGCGGTCTGACCGACAAGGCCCGTGAAGTTTTGGGTCTGGAAGCCTCCGATGTCTTCGTGCGTCCAGGTGACGTTGCCGATACCGGCAAGGGTTACACCCTGGCGCAGAAGATGGTAGGTAAGGCCTGTGGCGTAGAAGGTATCCGTCCCGGCCAATACTGTGAGCCCAAGATGACTTCTGTCGGTTCTCAGGACACTACCGGCCCTATGACACGTGACGAGCTGAAAGACTTGGCCTGTCTCGGTTTCAGCGCAGATTTGACCATGCAGTCTTTCTGTCACACTGCCGCTTATCCCAAGCCTGTTGACGTGAATACGCACCACACTCTGCCTGACTTTATCATGAACCGCGGCGGTGTTTCCCTACGTCCAGGTGACGGTGTTATTCACTCCTGGCTGAACCGCATGCTGCTGCCTGATACCGTAGGTACAGGTGGTGACTCGCACACCCGTTTCCCTATCGGTATCTCTTTCCCAGCCGGTTCCGGCCTGGTGGCTTTTGCCGCCGCGACCGGTGTTATGCCACTGGATATGCCTGAGTCTGTGCTGGTGCGCTTCAAGGGTAAGATGCAGCCTGGTATCACTCTGCGTGATCTGGTGCATGCGATTCCGCACAAGGCCATCGAAATGGGTCTGCTGACCGTTGAGAAGAAGGGCAAGAAGAATATCTTCTCCGGCCGTATTCTCGAAATCGAAGGTCTGGAGCACCTCAAGGTTGAGCAGGCATTCGAACTGTCTGATGCCTCTGCCGAGCGCTCTGCCGCCGGTTGTACCATCAAGCTGGATAAAGATCCTATCATCGAGTACCTGAACTCCAACATAGTCATGCTCAAGTGGATGATTGCCGAAGGCTACGGCGACCGCCGTACCATAGAGCGTCGTATCAAGGGCATGGAAGAGTGGTTGGCTAACCCTGAACTGATGGAAGCCGACAAGGATGCAGAGTATTCAGCGGTTATTGAGATCGATCTGAATGAGATCAAAGAGCCTATTCTGTGTGCACCGAACGATCCCGATGATGCCGTGTTGCTGTCTCAGGTCGCCAACACCCAGATTGATGAAGTGTTTGTCGGTTCCTGTATGACCAACATAGGCCACTTCCGCGCCACGGGTAAGATGCTGGACAAGTTCGCCAAGACGCTGCCGACTCGTCTGTGGATTGCTCCGCCAACCAAGATGGATAAGGACCAGCTGACCGAAGAAGGTTACTACGGTATCTTCGGCCGCGTCGGTGCTCGTATTGAGATCCCGGGTTGTTCTCTGTGTATGGGTAACCAGGCGCGGGTTGCCGATGGTGCGACTGTGGTGTCGACTTCTACCCGTAACTTCCCGAACCGCCTGGGTACGGGTGCCAATGTGTACCTGGCCTCTGCCGAGCTGGCTGCCGTTGCAGCGCTGTTGGGACGTTTGCCAAGCCCTGAAGAGTATCAGGAATATGCCAAGGAATTGGACGCAACAGCGGCCGATACCTACAGATACCTGAACTTCGACCAACTGGAGGCCTACACCAAGAAAGCCGGTGAAGTGATCTTCCAGTCAGCGGTTTAAGTTATTGTATCAATTATCGCAATAACCTAAGTCAGCTCATGGCACTCAATGCCAATAGCTATAGAGGCTTAGCGGTTCCCGGGAGCTGACGTAAAACCCCACTAACTTTGTTAGTGGGGTTTTTTCTATGTTAGCTGAAGCGTTTGGGTGGATGCGAATAGCTCCTCGTGAAACTCTTACTGGAAGAGGGTCAAGCTTACAAAGCGGTTTGCTGCATGTGATCACGCCTTGATTCACATCATGAAGAAGTGGATTAAGCCAATATGGGATAGGGAGTAGGTGATGGGGCAACTCACTGTTCGGTGACAGAGTATCACAGTGATAAACTGGCACCTAAACAGAAGAATATATCGCCGCGCTGACTATATGAGTATTAATGCAGATACATAACATTAAACTCAAGAGCGGCGATTTTATACAGTGCGAATTACGGGATTAGTTTTCCAGTTCGCCGCGTAAATACTTGAACAACTCGGCAGAGGACTTGGACTGAGGCCCCTTGGCCAGCTCCTTATTGGCCTGGCGCACCAGTTGCCTGAGTTTTTGCCTGTCCAGTTGCGGGTGTTCTTCCAGCAGGGACTGCACTTCGGCATCACCACCATTGAGCAAACGGTCACGCAACTTCTCGAATACCTGAGCCTTGGCGGCCGCTTCGTTGTTCTTGTTCAGCACCCGCTCAAGTGAGGTTTGAATCGCCTCAAGATCTTCGTTGCGCATCAGCTTGCCGATAAACTGCAACTGACGACGGAAGGCCTCGGTATTGGGCTTGATGTTCTTGGTTTGCATGATGGCATCAAACAGGGACTCACCCATCTCAATTTTAGCCAACTGACTCTTGCTCAGCGCTGCCAGCTGCTTGCCCAGATCCTGAGCCTCTTCACTGTCGCGTTTGAGCGAGGTCTTGCTGATATAGTCCTCGTCCTCATCATAAGGCTGTTTAAAATGCTCTGAATCGCCAACTATTTTCATAAAGTCTTTCCTCTGATACTGGCGCTGATTGTAGCATTCCCCTTGGCGCTTCGTCTTCTACGGCAGCAAAATTGATCTGTCGTGGTTATGTGAATAAAGCCGGCTTTTGTTATGCTAGGGGCAGTTTAGCCAATTCAAGAGTAAACCTGTGTCTGCAAATTTTATTGATAGTGAACTGAGTGCGTTGAAAGACGCGGTGGCAATGGCGCTGGAGTATGCCAATAGCCTGGGCACCAGTGCTGCCGAGGTGGCCATCAGCAAGCAACAGGGCCTGAGTGTTTCCACTCGCCTCAAGGAGGTGGAAACGGTCGAATTCAACAAGGATGGCGCGCTGGGGATCACCCTGTATCGCGATGGACATAAGGGCAGCTCTTCTACCTCGGATCTGTCGCCGGAGGCGATTCGTCAAGCGGTTAAGGCCGCCGATGGTATCGCCCGCTATACCAGTGAAGACCCTGCCAGCGGTTTGGCCGATCCTGAGTTGATGGCGAAAGATTTTCCCGATCTGGATCTCTATCATCCCCGTCACACCAGCCCGGAAGAGTTGGCCGAGTTGGCCATTCGCGCCGAAACCGCAGCGCTGGACAGAGACCCGAGGATCAAGAATTCCGATGGTGCCAGTGCCAACGCCCACAACAGCGTCAAGGTCTATGGCAACAGCCATGGTTTCCTGCAGGGTTACTGCAGCTCGCGCTACAGCCTCAGCTGTGTGGTGATTGGCGCCGAAGACAACGGCGATATGCAGCGCGACTATGACTATGGTATCAACCGCTGCTTCGACGCCTTGTTGAGCCCGGAGCAGGTGGGGGTTAAGGCTGCCGATAAGACGGTTGCCCGTCTCGGTGCCCGCAAACTGGCAACCGGCAAACTGCCCGTGCTGTTTGCGCCGGAAGTGGCCACAGGTCTGGTGGGACATCTGGTCAGCGCCATCAGTGGCTCAAGCCTGTATCGCAAGTCCAGCTTCCTGCAGGATGCTATCCACACCCGGATTTTCCCCGAATGGTTCAGCATTGCCGAGCAGCCGCATCTCAAAGGCGCTCTGGCCAGTGCCAACTATGACAGCGAAGGGGTTGCGACCCGTGAGCGTGACATAGTCCGTGACGGCATACTGGAGAGTTATCTGCTGACCAGTTACTCGGCGCGCAAGCTGGGACTGGTCAATACCGGCCATGCCGGCGGCATCTATAACTGGACGCTGGCCGATACCGGCCACAGTTTTGATGAATTGGTGCGTTCCATGAGCCGCGGGCTCATAGTCACTGAGGTGATGGGTCAGGGCGTGAATATGGTTACCGGCGACTATTCCCGTGGTGCCGCCGGCTTCTATGTCGAGAATGGCGAAATCCAGTTCCCGGTCGAGGAGATCACCATAGCCGGTAACCTGAAGCAGATGTATCGCTCCATGCAGGCGGTTTCCAGCGACAGGGATCTGCGCTCCAGCATCCGTACCGGGGCAATATTGCTCGATGAGATGAAGATAGCCGGTAACTGAGCCGGGAAATGGCTAAAAACGCTTGTAAAAGCCCGCTGTCAATGCGGGCTTTTTGGCATGTTCATTTTTATCAAAACGTTATGGGCTTATTGGGCATCATGCAGGGTGATATGCTTCCTCACCCGAGTTACTATCCTCAAAGCCGGGTGGCAGATATTGGCTGAGCTCTTTTAAGTTATTGCAGATACTGTGGGCTCTGTGTTCATCCCCTTGATGCAAGATAGTGAACAGATGTTGCAGTGCCATGGCATTGAGATAGTCCCGGTGAACCGGCGGGAAGATTTCGGCATCAATTTTGGCCCGCTGCAGGCGCTTGTTTATCGCTTGTTGACTACTGTTCAGCACCAGTTCCAGCGCGGTTTTCAAGTGCTGTTCCTCTTCGGCCATCAAGTTCATGGCCAAGTCCAACTGTGCCTGTGGCGTTAACGGCTTACGGGAAAACATCTGATTAACTCTTCGCGGCCCAAAACGCCAGTGTACTCCTGGCATGCTGGACTCAGGCTGAACCAGCGTAACTATGAGTCCTTGTTTCAGCTTAGGGAAACCAAGGCGCCGCAGCAGGCTGTGATACTTGCTGCATATAGTCTTGATAACGCCGCTTGGTTTCACCGCTGTTGGCCATTTCAGACAAGGCTTGCTGCAGTGCGTAGGCTATGCTGCCTGACTTTAGTTCCCAAGGGCTGTTGCCAATGGATATCGGTTTGGCGGCAACATAATTGGGATTTACTTCGGCGCTGAAGTAACGGCTATTGCGTGAGAACCCCAGGTGTCCTTGCCGCCTGTTATCGCAACAGTTGGGATGTAGTTTTAGCCCGTGCTGAGGATGATTTTGCAGCCAGTATCTCAGGGTAGATTCATCGTAGATATAGAAATCCCCCTGATGCTGTTTGAGAAAGGTTATCGCCGAATCTGTGCCCATATCCGGTGGTTTGCGCACTATTAATTTGTTCGGTAAACCACCCAGTTGATAGCTACCGGGGGAGATCAGCAGCACCAATTGTTTATCCACCAATTGCTGCAGTGAGGTGATGTCACTCAAGTCGTTGCGGCTGACGCCGATATAGCGTTCAGATAGGCCGTTGACGATGAAATGCGCGTAGTTGTGGCGCTCTTTGGAGAAGGCCAAGCCGGGATAAAAGTCGATACTGCCCTTGGCTATTTCCCGTAGGATACGCTTTTTCGGCGCTCGCACTACCTTGAGACTACAACCTATTCTGGCTGCTGCCTCTTGATAGAGGCTGAGATAGAGGCCGCTGTTATCCGGGGCCTGAGCAATAAAGGGTGGCCGGGCATTGGTGCGATACCCCATGGTTAACTCACAATTTTCTGCGGCAAATACTTGTGTCGCACAAGCGAGCGTCAGCAGTGTCAAACAGAACTTTATGATCACAGAATAACTCCTTCGGGTGGGGCTGACGCAGGCTGAATGATGAGGCGGGTTGATAGCATAGGTAAAATACTCGTGATATTTTCCTGGAGTCGATACTTGGTTGTTTTAATAAAAGAGGATAATATTTGCGCGATTTTTGTCCGGTATGGCCGGGCAAGTCTCATCCAATTGAAATAAGGAGCCGATATGGCCAAACATATTAAGCAGACTGCACAGCTGGAGCATGAATCCGGTCGTGGACAGATCAAAGATAATGCCCTCAAGGCGGTGGTGACCAGTTCACTGTTTCGCTGTCGCAGCGAGAAGCCGAAGAAGGGCAAAGGATCATACAGTCGTAAAGGACGCAATCAAAAGGGGCAACAGGGTGTTGCCCCTTTTGATTTTATGACTCTAATCTTTTCACCCTGCTGACACCTCAATAAAGATTTCTCCAAGGTGTTGGGAGAGTTTATTCCGGCATCTGCACCAGTTCGGCCCACAGATCGTGCTCATCAGAATGAGTGATCAGTGCGCGCACCATGTCCCCTGGGCTTAGTTCCACTTCACCGTTTAAGAATACCATGCCGTCGATTTCAGGCGCATCGGCATAGCAGCGGCCAATGGCGCCTTCCTCGTCCACATCATCGATAAGGACATCCAGCTCACGGCCTACCAGGCGCGCCAGCCGCTCGGCACTGATCTCGGCCTGCACCTGCATGAAACGCTCATAGCGGTCCTGCTTGACCTCTTCACTGATAAGCTCGGCCAAGGTATTGGCCACGGCGCCATCGACTTCCGAGTACTTGAAGCAGCCCACTCGGTCCAGCCTTGCTTCACGCAGGAAGTCCAGCAGGATTTCGAAGTCTTCTTCGGTTTCACCGGGGAAGCCGACGATAAAGGTTGAGCGGATCACCAGATCCGGGCAGATTTCACGCCATTTCTTGATGGCGTCCAACTGGCGGTCGACCCGGCCGGGGCGCTTCATCATCTTGAGCACGCGAGGGCTGGCGTGCTGCAGTGGCAGATCCAGATAGGGCAGGATCAGTCCTTCGGCCATCAGCGGGATCAGCTCATCGACCCAAGGGTAAGGGTAGACATAGTGCAGGCGCACCCACACACCCATCTTGCCCAGGTGGCGGGCCAGGGTAGTGATATCCTGCTTCACCGGCATGCCGTTCCAGAAATCGGTGCGGCCGCCCTTGTCTTTGCCGTAGGCCGAGGTGTCCTGGCTGACGACCAGAATTTCCTGAACGCCACTTTCCACCAGGCGTTTGGCTTCATCCAGCACGCTGCCGACACTGCGGCTGTCCAGATCGCCCCTCAACGCCGGAATGATGCAGAAGGTACAGCGGTTGTCGCAGCCTTCGGAAATCTTCAGGTAGGCATAATGCTTGGGGGTCAGCTTAACGCCGGCTTGTGGGATCAGCGAGGTGAAGGGGTTGTGCTCTGGCTTGGGCACATATTTGTGCACATGGTTCAGTACGGCTTCATAGCTGTGGGGGCCGGTGATCTCCAGTACATCCGGATGCACTTCGCGGATCTGGTTTTCCTTGGCGCCCAGGCAGCCGGTGACTATCACCTTGCCGTTTTCTTCCAGCGCTTCACGCACGGCATCCAGCGACTCTTCCACCGCGGCATCGATAAAGCCACAGGTGTTGACTATTACCAGGTCGGCATTGTCATAGCTGTTGGTAACCTCATAGCCGTCGATGCGCAGTTGGGTGAGGATCCGCTCGGAATCCACCAGGTTTTTGGGGCAGCCCAGGCTGACAAAGCCGATGCGATTGCCGCTGGTTTGGGCCTCGGCAGGGCTGTTTTCCTGTGCCAGAGTCTTGGCCGGAGTGTCCAGAGTCGTGGTCTGCTTGGGATCAAAAATGTCGACTGATTTCTTCAAGAGCTGTTTTCCGCAATGCTAAAGCTGATGGAGCACGCTTGGGTGCCGGTAAAATTGGCGGCGATTATACCTCAGCCATAGAAAAGGTACAGTTGGGCTGGCTAATTTATGTTCTATGTTGCCATCTCGGTTGCCGCTTCAAAACGTCGTTGAAAAATTTTTTGATTTTTTTAACCCTTTTGTCAGCCGGCTGCGTTTCTATGGTCAACGAAAGCGAACTTTTTGGAGAACCAAGATGAAAAAATCTCTGCTGAATCTGGCGCTGATAGGCGCATTGTTACCCGCTACTCTGATGAGCCACTCAGTACTGGCTCAGGATAGACCTCTACTGGAAACCACAGGCGTCAGCCAGATACAGGTTGAGCCCGATATGGCCGAAATCCATGTTGAAGTGTCATTAAGCGAATCTGATGCCAAGGCGGCCAAGGCCGCATCCGACCAGGCGGTGGCCGCTTTTATCGAGCGCCTGCTCAAGGCCGGGGTCGCCAAGGAGTCGATTGCCGCCGCCAATCTGAATCTGCAACCTGAGTATGTTTACCTCAAGGACAAGGCGCCCGAGCTCAAGGGGTATCGCGCCAGTCGCAGTGTGACAGTGTTGGTGAAACAGTTGGATCAGCTCAATCCCATACTGGACTCGGCGTTAATAGGCGGGATCAACAAGGTGAACCAGATCAACCTTAAGTCCAGTAAAGAAGCCGAGATGCGCAAGCAGGCGCGGCAGGCGGCCATTGAAGATGCCAAGCAAAAGGCCAGTGAACTGGCGGCCGGATTCGGCGAGAAACTCGATGGCGTCTGGTCGATTCGTTATTTCGACCAAGGCCCGGTGCGTCCTGTGATGTACAAGGCCGCCATGATGGCCGAAGGCGCTATCAACCAGAGCTATGAGTATGGCCAGGTAACCTTCTCCGACAGGGTCGAGGTCAGCTACAAGCTGCGTGACTGAGGTAAGCATTCGGGTGAGAGCCGTTGGCTCGCTGATGGAGCGAAGCAGTTTTTAACCGTGGCTCGTGAACAAGCGGTGCCGGTATTGCTAGGCCGTGACATGAGTCACTTCCTCTGGGCGTAATGCCCGCCTAGCGGGATATTTACCGCCAGAGGCGCAATCCGGCTTGCTATTGGAGCTGTGATAGTTAGAATGCCAGTCGAATACCTTTGAGTAGAGGCGCGCTGCCTAAAAGTAACCGGGAAGAGGGTGATGCCTTTGAGGCCCGGGGAAAGGAGTCGGCGCCGAAGTAGCCAGGCCATCAAACCTAGCTGCTGGTTCTGTATCTAACAGGTGCAGGACTGCCATAGTCATCCACTATGGAGCGCTACCTGAAGGAGCTGAGAAGTTTCTGCCCTCCTTGGTCTGAGTTTCTTCGATCCTATCGGTAGATCTCCACCTTTCTTGGTGTAAAGAGATCATGAATATCATGCATTTTGCGGACTCTCCCTGGTCCATAGTTCCTCCTCTGCTGGCGGTTGCGCTGGCGATCATCACCCGTAGAGTACTGCTCTCCCTTGGGGTAGGCATAGTCGCCGGCAGCCTGATGTTGCAGCAGTTTTCACCGCTGCAATCGCTGCGCTACCTGTTTGACAGTGTGCTGAAAATCTTCTGGGTCGATGGTGCTCCCAACAGCGATAACCTGAATATGTTGCTGTTTATGCTGCTGCTGGGTGGGCTTATCAGCTTGATGACCGCCTCGGGTGCGACCCGGGCCTTCGCCGAATGGGCCGCCAGGCGCTGCCAGAGCCGCAAGGGCGCCAAGTCGCTCACCGGCTTGATGGTGTTTGCCTTTTTTATTGACGACTTTTTCCACAGCCTGTCGGTGGGGCCCATTTGCCGCCCTGTGACCGACAGATTCCAGATCTCCCGCGCCAAGCTGGCCTATCTGCTGGACTCGACTGCGGCGCCCGTATGCGTATTGATGCCCATTTCTTCCTGGGGAGCCTATATCATCGCCCTGGTGGGCGGCATACTCGTGGCCCATGGGGTGACAGAGCAGAGCCCGATCGCCGCTTTTGTGCAGATGATCCCCATGAACCTCTATGCGGTATTTACCCTGATCATGGTGGTGGTGGTGATCGCTTTCCAACTGGATATTGGGCCGATGCGACAGCATGAGCAGCGGGCGCTCGAAGGTAAGCTCTGGGATGAATCCAAGGGCAGGCCCATAGGATTGGATATGGAAGCCCCGGCCGACAGCCGCGGCGGCATGCTGGATATGGTGTTGCCGATAGTGACACTGACGGCGGCGAGTATCTATTTCATGCTGGACTCAGGGGCTCAGGTATTGGCCGCCAATGGTCAGGCCTTCAGTGTGCTGGGCGCCTTTGAACATACCAATGTGGGCTCATCTTTGGTTTATGGCGCCCTTTGCAGCCTGGCGGTGTCCGGCTTGTTGGCCCTGCGTCTCGGCCTTGGGATATCCACTTGGCTGCGCGCCGCCCCCAGAGGCGTCATGGCCATGTTGCCGGCTATCAATATACTGCTGTTTGCCTGGACCATAGGCGCCGTGGTGCGTGACATGGAAACCGGCAAATATCTCGCTAGCCTGGCTAACGGCAACCTGCCCGCAGGGCTGCTGCCTGTGGTGGTGTTTGTGCTTTCCTGCGCCATGGCCTTTGCCACAGGCACCAGTTGGGGCACTTTCGGTATCATGTTGCCGCTCGCCGGTGATATGGCTGCCGCCAGCGATATCCAGCTCCTGCTGCCCATGTTGTCGGCTGTGCTGGCCGGCGCTGTGTTTGGCGATCACAGTTCGCCCATCTCCAGTACCAGTATTCTGTCGGCCACCGGTGCCGGCTGTCACCATATAGACCACGTACTGACCCAGTTGCCTTATGCCCTGACAGTCGCCTTCGGGGCAGCGCTCGGTTATCTGGCCATGGGGCTGCTGCATTCCACCCTGGCCGGTTTCCTGGTGAGTGCCGCTTGGTTTGCACTCTTCTGCCTCTACCACGCCAGGCGTTTCCAGGCGGCTCCCGAGGCCGCCATCGGCTGAGGCTGAGATGGGATACCAAAACGCCCCGGGAGTTTTTCCGGGGCTTTTTACTCTTGCCAAAGGCTTGCGCGAAGATAAGGAGTCTCAGTGATCCAGATAGAGATAGTTCTGCCAGCTTTTCATCCTTATCAATACCTTACGCATGATTGATACATGCTCAAAGCTGTCGGAATAGATGGCGATCTCCACATTGGTACCCAGTGGCAAATGATACTGACTCAGGTCATCCAGCGGCTTGAGTTTCACCAGAGGTCGGCCGTTGAGGCGAATTTGTGACGAGCCATAGAGCTGCCCCTGCGCCTGCACCTGAGATTCACCTATGGCCGGCAGCACTTCGACCACTTCGGCTTGAAACACTTTGCCCGGCAGAGCGCGGAAGATCAGCTCGGCCTTGAAACCGGGTTTCAGCCGCAGCAGCGAGTTTTGCCTAAAGGCGCCGACAAAGAAGCGCTCCTCCTGATGGACAAAGGTCATCACAGGCCTGAAGGGCATGGGCACCACCATCATTCCCGGTCTCAGGGTCAACTGGGTTACATAACCGTCTGAGGGGGCATGCATGCTGGTTTCCTCCAGATTGAATCTGGCTTTTTCCAACATGGCGGCAATTTCGGCCACTTGGGTGTTTTGCCCCTGATACTCGGCTTCCAGTGCCAGCTTGGCGCGCCGGGCTTCGGCCTCGGCCGCCTCTACTGAGGCCTGGGCGCCGAGATAGTACTGACGACGGTTGTCGACATCGGCACGGGTGAAGGCGCCTTTTTCAAAACCGCTGCGGTAGCGCTCATATTCCAGTTGGGTTCTGTCCCGTTCGGCCTCGGCCTTGATGCGACTGGCCTCGGCGGCCTTATAGGCGGCGTCCAGCCCCAATACCGCCTGTTTAGCCTGCTCCAGGCTGGCCTCCAGCCGGGTGACTTCTGTCTGATAAGGAGTCGGATCGACCCGGAACAGTAACTCGCCCTCTTTCAGCAGTTTATTGGGGGTGACGGGCACTTCTATGACCTTGCCGCGCACCGAGGGGATCAGCGGGGTGGTGACATACATCTGGCTGCCCATGGCGGTATGGGGATGGTTGTAGTTCATCAACAAAATCAAGGTGCCTATCAGCACTACTCCGCCGAGCACGGCGGTGGGCACGCTCCACTTGTTGAGTGGAATGCGGAAAATCTTGAAGATGGCGACACAGATGGCGGTGTAAGTGAGGATAAGCAAGAGATCCATTTATCTGTTCTCCCCATTCTTGTTATTGCTTTGGGTCTGATTATCTGTACCTGGAATGTCGGTCGAGTCTGCTGCCGTATCCAAGCCCATGCCGCTGGTGGGTTTGGGATTGACTGCGGGCTCTTCTGAAGACGTTTGGACTTGGGTTGGGGCTTGGACTTGGGCACTCGACGCTGCAAGGGCCTCTGTGGCGGCATGCTTTTGGGCTTCCAGGGCGGCGACTTTTTCACTCAATAGCTCCAACTGCTGCGCCAGAAGTACGGTTTCATGGTGCAGTGATTGCTGCTCCTGTTGAATTTTGTCAAAGCCCCAGCCCCTGTCCTCGCGCCAGAGCGTGGCCCAGATCCACAGAAACGGCCACAGCACATGCAGGGTAAACAGGCTCACCCAGCCTGCGTAGTGAATGGCGTCCTGATGGGGGTGGTTGCGTTTCTTGGCCAGCTCGTAGGGGATGTCGTGGATCACTATCACCCCGTAGAAGATCACCAGGGCGACAAAGATCAGCAGCCCCAGCGCGATATAATCCAGTGTCATCTAATCGGGTTCCCTTATTGGTAAATACGCTTGAATAAGTGTAGATGGCCGCTGGCGGATTGCCCGGGAATGATGAATTTTTTCAGGGGCATAAGACTAAAATCGACTCGTGCCCGAAAGGGTTAGGGCTCGACAGGTCCCGGCAGCATAAGCTGATAAAACGCCAAATCCAGCCAGCGGCCGAACTTATAGCCCACCTGGGGCAGGGTGCCTGAGTGCTTGAACCCCAACTTCAGGTGCAGGGCAATACTGGCCTGGTTTCCGGCATCTATGGCGCCCACCATGGTGCGCATGCCGCGCTCCCGGGCCTGGGTTATCAAATGCTGCATCAGAAAGCGCGCCACCCCTTTGCCTCTATGCTCCGGGTGCACATACACAGAATGTTCCACCGAGTAGAGGTTGGCTGGATAGCCGCGAAACGGGCCGAAGCTGGCAAATCCCAACAGTTGCCCCTGCTCATCCTCGGCGCCCAGAATTGGCCAGCTGCCTTGTTGTTTGGCGCCGAACCAGTCGCGGATCTGCTGCTTGTTCCTTGGCTGGTATTCATAAAGGGCTGTGGTATGGGCAATGGCATGGTTGAAGATGGCGCGTATCGCTTCGCCATGTTGTTCAAGTTGGCAGTGACACAGATGCATTCCAGGCTCCCAAGGTGGTTTCGCCTGAGTATGCCACAAGCCGGTCGGCGTGCCACCTAATGGACTGGATATCAAAAACAGTGCCTGCCCAGGTGGCAGGCACTGCTCAGGCTCAGTGCTGATCCAGCATGCCTTGGGTGACTATAAAGTCGATGATTTCAGCCACCCCTTGCCCCTGCTTGAGGTTGCTGAACACCCAAGGCTTGTTGGGGCGCATTCTGGCGGTATCTTCGGCCATCACTTCCAGTGAGGCACCGACATAGGGTGCTAAATCTATCTTGTTGATCACCAGTAGATCGGAGCGGGTAATGCCCGGGCCGCCCTTACGGGGGATCTTCTCGCCCTCGGCCACATCTATTACATAGATGGTCAGATCTGCCAGTTCCGGGCTGAAGGTGGCACTGAGGTTGTCGCCACCACTCTCGACAAAGACCAGATCCAGGCCGGGATGGCGCGCCGTCAGTTCTTCCACTGCCGCGAGATTCATAGAGGCGTCTTCGCGAATTGCCGTATGGGGGCAGCCACCGGTTTCCACGCCTATGATGCGGTCGGCGCTCAGGGCCTCGGCGCGGGTGAGAATTTTGGCGTCTTCCTGGGTATAGATATCGTTGGTGACCACGGCCAGGTTGTAGTTGTCACGCATCGCCTTGCACAGGACTTCCAGCAGTGCTGTTTTGCCCGAACCAACGGGGCCGCCAACGCCTATGCGCAAAGGTTGTTTGGTTGTTTGCATATTTTCTCTCATGAACGAAACAGTCGGGTGTATTGGGTTTCATGGCGGGCACTGGCAATGGCCAGCGCCGGGGTATAGCTGCCGATATCGGCCTCGGGCCAGTCTTGCGCCTTTTGCAGCGCCTCGGGGAGCTCGGCGCTCAGTTGCAGCAACAGCTGCTGACCGGCGCTCTGTCCCAGAGGGATCAGCTTGACGCCGGCAGTGACGGCATTTTCGAGCCAGCTCCAGCAATAGGCTTCGCACAGTTCATATGTCGGCAGTTGCCAGTGTTTGGCTGCGAGGGCAAAGGCCGCCAATTGGGTTTGCAGCACCAGTTCCCGCTCCTCGGGCGCAAGTGGGATCCCCAGTTGTGGCAGCAGTTTGGCAAAGGCCTGACCGCGCTGGCGCTCCTCCTGCCTTAGTTCTGCTGTTTCGCGACTGGCCAGCAGTAGGCGGCAATAGTCGCTCGCCGCAGAGATGTGTTCCTGCGCCAGCGCCTGACACAGACGCATCAGCAAGGGCAGCTCCAAGGTGGCCAGGCTGTCTTTAAGTTGGTTTCGCAGCCAGTGTCCCAGGGTGACAGGGTCTTTGACCCAGCCCCGCTCTATGGCCCATTCCAGTCCTTGGGAATAGGTAAAGCCCCCCACAGGCAGAGACGGACTCACCAACTGATAGAGGCGCAAGCGGCCAAGCTCGCCGGGGGCCTTGGTCTGAGGCTCAAGGCACTGCTGCCCATGGGCTGGAACCCGGCCGGGGCTGATTTTAGTGGTCATGGCTGTGGTTGTGAGCATGTTCGTGAGAGTGCCCATGACTATTGCCGTGACTATGAGCGTGACTATTACCGTGACTATTACCGTGACTATTACCGTGACTATGGCCGTGGGCACTGCCACCATAGGCCCCCGCCTCGGGTTGGAACTTGTCCTGGCGATAGCTGACCGTGAGTCCGAGTCCCTTAATCATCTCGTCCAGAACATGATCGTGCAGGTAACAGCATTGGCCTTGGGTTATCTGCAGCGGCACATGACGATTCCCCAGGTGATAGCAGGCACGAGCCAGCAGCAGTGGGTCTGAGCTGCTGACCACAGACAGGCTTTCGGCCTTGGCAAAAACCTTGGCCAACTCGCCCGTTTCTGCCTTGAGAATATCGCCCTCTTTGAGGACAGTACCGCGTGGCAGAAACAACCCGGCTTCGCTGCCGTCACTCAAGGTCACTCTTTGGCGGCTGCGAACCCGTTCATCCATCGACAGCCACAGCTGCAGTGTCGGGGTCTGTTGGCATTCATCGGCTTCCAGGCGTTGACAGAAATGGATCATCTAAACTTGCTCCTCTTGGTTTCAAGGCCCGAATATCAGAACAGGAAGTAGCGCTGGGTCATGGGCAACTCAGTGGCCGGTTCACACACCAGCGGCACACCATCGGCCTTGACCTCATAGGTTTGGGAATCCAGTTGGATCTCCGGTGTATAGTCGTTATGCAGCATCTGTTTTTTACTTATGTTGCGACAGCCCCTCACTTCACCTATGCGACTCTTGAGCCCCAACTTACCTGGGATATCCGCTGCGATGGCCGCTTTGGACAGAAACAGCATGGAGCTGCTGTGCAGCGCCTGGCCAAAACAGGCATACATGGGGCGATAGTGCACGGGTTGCGGGGTGGGGATGGCTGCATTAATGTCGCCCATAGGGGCATAGGCTGTCAGGCCACACTTGAGCACCAGCGCAGGTTTAACCCCGAAAAATGCCGGATCCCAGAGCACGATATCGGCCAGTTTGCCCGGCTCTATCGAACCCACCTCATGGGCTATGCCATGGGCGATCGCCGGGTTGATGGTGTACTTGGCCAGATAGCGCTTAATGCGCTGGTTGTCGTTGTGCTCCGTGTCTCCCGCCAGAGGCCCGCGCTGCAGCTTCATCTTGTGGGCACACTGCCAGGTACGCATTATCACTTCCCCGACCCGGCCCATGGCCTGGGAGTCGGAGGACATCACTGAGATGGCTCCGAGATCATGCAGTATGTCCTCGGCGGCTATGGTCTCACGGCGAATGCGCGACTCGGCAAAGGCCACATCTTCGGCAATGGCCGGATCCAGGTGATGACAGACCATCAGCATATCCAAGTGCTCATCCACTGTGTTGACAGTGTAAGGCATGGTGGGATTGGTAGAGGCCGGTAGAATATTGGCTTCTCCCACTGACTTGATCACATCCGGGGCATGGCCGCCACCGGCGCCTTCGGTGTGAAACACATGAATGACCCGGCCATCGATCGCCTTGATGGTTTCTTCATAGAAACCGGCTTCGTTGAGTGTGTCCGAGTGAATGGCTACCTGCACATCCATCTCATCGGCCACCTGCAGGCAATGATCTATGGCGGCTGGTGTAGCCCCCCAGTCCTCGTGGATCTTGAAGCCCATGGCACCGGCCGCTATCTGTTCCCGTAGTGCTTCCTTATTGCTGACATTGCCCTTGGCGAACAGGCCTATGTTGATTGGCAGTGAGTCCACGGCTTCCAGCATCCGGTGCATGTTCCAGATCCCAGGAGTGACTGTGGTGGCGTTACTGCCGGCCACAGGTCCTGTGCCGCCACCGATAAAAGTGGTGACGCCACTGACCAAACCTTCTTCGGCCTGTTGTGGGCAGATAAAGTGGATATGGGTATCCACCCCGCCGGCGGTGACCAGCTTGCCTTCACCGGCCACCACTTCGGTTGCCGGGCCAACCACTATGTTGACACCATCCTGCACATCCGGGTTACCGGCCTTGCCTATGGCCTGAATGCGGCCGTCTTTAATGCCTATGTCTGCCTTGACTATGCCCCAGTAATCCAAGATCAGGGCGTTGGTGATCACCAAGTCGACACAGTCGGCCGCCAGTGCCTGGCTCTGACCCATGCCATCGCGGATCACCTTGCCGCCACCGAACTTGACCTCTTCGCCGTAACGGCAGTAATCCTGCTCTACTTCGAGGAAGAGCTCAGTGTCGGCCAGTCGTACTCGGTCGCCCTTGGTTGGGCCATACATGTCGGCGTAGGCCCGTCGTGATAACTTGCTCATTTTGCCTCCAGTGCGCCCATGATGGCGCCGCGAAAACCATAGATGGCCCGGCGACCGCCAAAGGGCACCAGCTCCACGGTTCTTTGCTGGCCGGGCTCGAAACGGATCGCCATGCCGGCCGGAATATTCAGCCTTAACCCCTTGGTTTGCTCGCGCTCGAACGCCAGTTGGGGGTTGACCTCGTAAAAGTGGAAATGCGAGCCGACCTGAATTGGCCTGTCGCCCAGATTAGCCACCGAAATTTTCAACTTGGGCAGGCCAGTATTGATTTCAATGTCGCCCAGTGCCTCATTGAGACGGTATTCGCCCGGGATCATCTGCTGCCTCCAATCAGATTATCGGTTCGTGGATCGACACCAACTTGGTGCCGTCGGGGAAGGTGCATTCCACCTGAATGTCGCTGATCATCTCAGGGACGCCCTCCATCACATCCTCGGCACTGAGTATGGTGCGGCCGTAGTTCATCAATTCGGCTACTGTCTTGCCGTCGCGGGCCCGCTCCATGATTTCACAGGAGATCAGGGCTACCGCTTCCGGGTAGTTCAGCTTCAGGCCTCGGGCCCGGCGACGTTCAGCCACCAGCCCGGCGGTGAACAACAACAGTTTGTCTTTTTCTCTTGGGGTCAATTCCATCTTCTGGTCTCGCTATCAGGTCGCCCAAATCCTTGGCGGCTGCGGCAGACGTCCGTGCCAGTGTTGGTGGATCTGTTGCCAGACGGCAATCAAGGCCGTCATCAGCACTTCGGTTTGGTGTCCCAGCAAACGGATACAAAGAATGCCGTCTACCAGGGTGGCACCGTATTCAAAATCGTTTGTGCCTGCGGCGAAGGTCGTCAATGCCTGGCGTACCAACGCCAGCAGCTGCGCATCGGCGGGGAAAACGTAGCAGTTGCCCTGCATGGGATAGGTTTGCAATCCCGCCAACTGTTCTGGGTTGCCGGCCTGCTGCACCAACAGGCCTTCGGACAGGCGCAGCTCGCCATCCAGATAAATTTGGCTGCGGCCGCGAATATCGCCATGGCTGAAGCATTCCTTGAGCACAGGGCGACCGAAGCAGAGCATCTCCCAGCCGATGAAGCGTGCACCTGTGACCAGCTCTATGCGGGTTTCCAGGCGGGCACAGGCACCGGGGAAAAACAGGGTTTCCTGGGGCAGCCATTCCAGCAGGGCGCCATCGGCCACTTGCAGTTGCAGTTGCTGAGCCGCATATTGGCCGCCGCTGCGGTAAAACTTACCGGCGCCCGGAGTGGTTACCAGGCTGTGGGCACCGCTGTCGGCGGCGATAATAATTTGCAGCTGGTCGCCGCCGACTACACCGCCCGGTGGATGTAATAGATAGGTGTGGCAGACCCCGGCTTCGGCCTGAAACGGGCGCTGCACCAGCAAGGGACCAAATTGTTCCCTTTGCAGCAGCCGGGTTTGCCCCCGTCTGGGGCCATAGCGCAGATAGAGTCGGGCACGCCAGTTGGCATGCGTTACAGGAATTACAGACACACTTACCCCTGCCCAGGAATTGTTAAAAGGCATCTAGTTGTTTGAAAGTTGGACTCGATTTCGATCAGTTCGGCGTCGACCACGCCCTGGATGCACCGCAGAAAACTACGCGGTAGGGCGAAGAGAGAAAGGTCGACGGACGCCGGAGATCATAGGAGTTGTCAAGCATGGCGACAAGAGTCGCCCAAGCGAATTCATTTCGTTATCTGCTCATTTTATTTCGCAGTTGTTGTTTCCGGAGTTTTCGCCAGCACCAGTGATGGACGTCTGTGCCCAGGTGAGCCGCTATCCTTGAGGGCAAACAGCGCCAGAATGTCGTTGCCGCTGCGGGAATGACTGCGAAACTGCAGCGGTGTCATTCCCTGATGCTGCTTGAACTTGTCGCAGAAATAGGCCGGGCTGTGAAACCCGGACAGCTTGCTGACCCGGCTGACCGGGAAGTCGGTGAAGGTCAAATAGTTGAGAGCCACCCCCATGCGCACTTCCAGCAATAACTTACTGAAACTGTAGCCTTCCTGTTGCAAGTGACGCCTGAGTGTGGCCGGGCTGGTATACAGACGGGCGGCGACTTGTTCCAGGGTCCATTTATGACCGGGATCTGTCATGATCAGGCGTGCCAATGCTCTTTCCCTGGGTTCGTCATATTTGACTCTGAGGGTATTGAACAGATCGACTCCGGCGGCCAGTATCGCCTTGAGGATAAAGTACTGACATTGGCGCAGCAGACAGGGGGCCTGGGGGGTTGGGCTCACCAGTTCATGGGTGAGTCGCAGCAGTTCAAAGTTGTCTCTGGCGGCATCCGGCGTACTCAGGGCGTAGCGGCGATAGTGACCATCTGTCTGACATTGGCCCGGCAGATAGTCGACGGCCAACTCTTCCAGCAAAGCTTCATCCAGCGTCAGCGTTTGTAGCGTCAGCGGTTGCTGCGCCGCTTCTATATGACAGGAGATGTGGGCAAAACGGGGAATGATCAGCAGAGTATCCTGGTTCACGTTCAGTCGCTCACCATTGATACTGACCCAGCCATGAGCGGAGTGCAGACGCACCAAAAGCGCGTTATCTATATAAAATTCGCGCAGTTCTATATGTCTGGATGAGTCGATATGTCGGTATTGCATCGTGAGTCTGGCCCGGGATGAATGCCTGTATTATAACCTGAGCCGGCTTGTCACCAAGCCGGGCAGAATAAAATTAGCTCCCCGGGTTTCAGTCGCGACTGTCTTTGGGGGCTTGAAACTCGGTCAGGCTCATATCGGCGTGCAGTACGGCTATCCGCTTGGGGGCGCCGTTTTCTGCCAGTTCCAGAAGGCCGATACCGCTTTGGTTGACCAGGCGCTTGCTGGGGGCTCCATTGGGGCGGCGGCCGCGGATCGACATGCGTTTGCGTTTGGTCAGCAGATTGAGCGGCGAGAAATGACCATAGAGCCAGCCGTTGAGCTTATCAAATACAGGCAGCAGCTTTTCCGGGAACTGATTTTTGATGCCGCTGGCGGTGACCTGGTAGATGTTGGGACTGGCACGGCGAAAGCGGATCCCTATGTCATAAGCAAAGGAGTAATGCACATCGCCGGAGAGGATCACAAACTCCTGCGGGGTACGTCTGTGCATGAAGATCGACAGCAGGGCGTTGGCGGCGCCTGGGTGCGCCATCCAGTTTTCGGCGTCCACCAGCAGCGAAGCCCCGATCAGGGTCGCCGTGCGCTGCACCGCCTCAATCAGCTTGACCCCGAAAATCGGTGCCGCCGACACTATGATGACCTTATCCTGCCCCAGCAGTGCCTGCTGCAGATCCATCAGCGCCTCCCAGTCCATCAACCCGGAAGGCTTGGCCAGGTTGGATTCGCTGCGCCAGCGGCGGGTACGGGTATCCAGTACTACCATTCTGGGTTGAGTATCCAGGGTGTAGTGCCAGTTCTCACACTTGAGCAGCTTGTCTATCAGGGCATCCTGGCGCTCACTGTCGGCCAGATAAAGGCCGCTCAGCTCTTCGAAAAAGTCGGTAAACCTCTTGGGTTGATTGCCAAGGGCCTGAAACAGGGTGTAACCCAGCAGGGCATTGCCTATGATGCGCTTGGAGAAGGCGTGACCATAGGCGGCCTCTTCCCAGCGGGCAGTGAGGTTCCAGTCGTCGGTGATGTCATGATCATCGAAGATCATATAAGTAGGCAGATGCGCCAGCAGGCGCCTAACCTTGCCAAGACCCGCCTTGAATTCCAATAGATGTTGCCACTGGGTCTGCCACTCCTGTGCCCGTTTGCCGGTCAGCCCGGGTAACTGCTGCGGCAGTTCCAGTTGCTGCCACAGTTCCGGTGACCAGATTAAAAGATACAGGGCCGTGACTTCGGCGAAGCTCAGCAGATGGTTTTCAGCCATCGAAGAGGTGAATATGGGGTGATTGATATACCAGCGCCAAAGTGCTGTCTTGGCCGGATACTGGGTACGGGGCAAGAGCTGTTTTGGCCTTTGGTAGAGGGAGTCAGGGCCATAATCTATCTGCGCCGAGTCTTTGAGTGGGGCGTCACTAAAGCTTTCCTGCTTTAGTCCCAGCAGCTCGATTACCTGGGCAATGGCCACCAGGGTGGGGCCGGCCACGTCATCGACATAGAGCTGATCGCCGCTCAGCATCAGTAGCGCCGGGCGCTCGCCTGGGGCATTGTTCTGCTCCAGCAGAGTATCGGCCGCCACCAGTGCATCGCCGCTGTGATGATGCGGGTTGCGACAGGAGCCGTGCAGCAAACGATCCAGCCTGGGCTGCAGCACCAGCTCGGGGGTGGATTTGTCCGGATAACACAGACCTTCGATATCGGCGAACAGCGACTGACCATCGGCATCTTCCAAGCTATAACCCACGGCTTGCCCTTGGGGCAGTAATCCGGGAACTTCCAGATGCAGCAGATACTGCCAGGCGTGTTTACCTAGTTGTACTCGGTGCACTTGTTCTTCATTCAGCGGCAAGGGCGCCGACTTGTGACTCAACTTAAGCGTTAATTGCGGGCTCAACGGTTTGCTGCTGACCCACCAGAGGGTGAAATGGTCCCGGTCACAGTGGCGCAATATTGGGCCGGCCAGGATCAGCGGCAAGGAAGAGGAAGTGGTCATCGGCGGGTTCTGCAGCCTCTCAGGAATGAAAAAGGGTGAATCCACAGGGTAAACAAGTGCTTTGGCTTTGAAAAGCCCCTAAAATGTGAAGCCTTGTTAATGATGTAAAGCGGCCGTGCCGAGGTGTCGACGGCAGACATTGACACTCCAGAGCCTCGCAATGCCATAGCCAACTTGGTATACCTGCCGATTCAATGCTTTTGCAGGTTTTCGGATGATAAACGGATGAAAAGTACCCCGATGGGAATGACTGGCTTATTTGGCCGAACCGGTGGCCTGGCGGCGGCCGATCAACTGGCGTTGCTGCGCGTCCTGGGGTTGCTGCTGCAATTGGGGTTGACCCTGCTCGGCAGTGACGCCTTTGGCCTGACGCTGCAACCTGAACCCTTGTGGTGGGTGTTCGGGCTGGAAAGTGCCTATCTGGCCTTGACCCTGTGGTTGCGTCATCCTCTTTATCGTCAGAGTGCCGGTATCTTTATCGCCCTGTTGCTGGACACCCTGTTCTGGATCTCCTGGCTGTGGTTTTCCGGTGGTGCTACCAATGCCTTTATTTCGCTGCTGCTGGTGCCGATTGCGCTGGCGGCGGTCACCTTGCCCGCCTGGGGCAGTTGGAGCCTGGCTGCGTTGTCGACCCTGGCCTATAGCCTGATGATCTTAAGCTTGCCGGAAGGCCATATCCGTCATCAGGGTATGGATATGAGTTCACACTTCCTGGGGATGTGGCTCAACTTTGTGGTGTCGGCACTGGTGTTGACCACCAGTGTCGCCCTGATAAGCCGTCGTCTGCGGCGCCAGGATACCGAGCTCGGTTGGCTGAGGGAAAATCAGCTGCGGCAGGAACAGCTGCTGGCGTTGGGCACAGCTTCGGCGCAGATGGCACACCAGTTGGCAACGCCACTGGCGAGCCTGAGATTACTGCTGGATGAAGCCATGGAAGAGGGTTTGGATGCCGAAGCGCAGGTGCAAATGGGCCAGGCGTTGTCCCGCTGTGAAGTCACACTCAATGAATTGCGCCGCGCCACCGAATCGATTCGTGAGCGTCGCCGCCAGGCCGTGACATTGGTGGCACTGGGGCAAAATATGCGCCAGCAACTCATGCTGTTGATGCCAGAGGTGGATTTCAGCCTCACCTTGCCTGCAGCTCTGACTGAACGTGAAATTATCACAGATGCCAGCCTGTTACCGGCACTGTTGGCGCTGGTGGATAACGCCGCCAAGGCCAGCCTTAACAATATAGGCGAGCCTAAGGTTGAAATTGGCTTCGACTCCCTCGGTGATACTCGGCTTGAAATTAACATCAAGGATTATGGCCGCGGCATAGAGGCCCATCTCTTGGGTGAGCTTGGACTGATGCCGGTGGCGAGCCGCACAGGTATGGGGGTTGCCGTACTCTTGAGTCACGCCAGTCTGGAGAAGCTGGGGGGCGAGCTGGTACTGCACAACGGCCCACAGGGCTGTGAGGCGCGTATCAGTCTGCCCTTATTGCCGGTTTCTGCCAGTAAAGGAGATGCGGCATGAAGCGGTTATTGATAGTTGAAGATGACCTGGCGCTGGCAGCCATTCTGAAACGGCGCATGCAGCGGCATGATTTCGAGTGCTGCCATGCCGAAGATGCCAGCCAAGCACTGCTCAGCGCCCGCAGCTGGCAGCCGAGCCATGTGCTGCTGGATATGAAGTTGGCGCAAAGCAACGGCCTTAGCCTGATAGTGCCGCTGCGAGCCAGCCTGCCCAAGGCCTGTATTGTGTTGCTCACCGGCTTTGCCAGCATAGCCACTGCGGTGGAGGCGGTGAAACTGGGGGCAGACAACTACCTGGCCAAGCCGGCCGACACCCGGACACTGCTGGCAGCACTCAAAGTCGAGCCTAAACCCCATACGGCTTCATCCTTGCCTGATGAAACCCCGCTGCACCCCAAGCGCTTGGAGTGGGAATATATTCAGCAGGTACTCAATGCCAATAAGGGCAATGTCTCGGCCACCGCCCGCCAGTTGGGAATGCATCGCCGCACCCTGCAACGTAAGCTGGCCAAGAAGCCTGTTGCTTAAAAAAATCCCGGCCTTCCGAGACGAGAAAAGGCCGGGGCAGGTTCAATTGCAGTGGAAATCTCAACGGCTTGCGGGAGCACGGTGAGGATGAACCCTTAAGCGGGCAACCGGGGCGCCCTTAAAAACGGTACTCGCCCATGACCCAGGCGTTGAGACCGGGTTGTGGTAAGCGCTCGCCGACGGCGATATCCCCGCCCATTACCCGGTTATAGCCGGCGAGATGATCGACATATTCTCTATCCAGCAGGTTATCGACTCCGGCCTTGAGCATAAAGCTGTCACCGCGGTAACCGGCCGCCAGATTCACCAAGCCATAGCCTGCAGTTTCCTGCTCCAGCTGAGTGGCCGAGACCTTATCCTGGGCGGCAACCGCTACTGTCTCCAGGCGGGCAAACCAGCTGCCCTGATCCCAGTTGAGTCCCAGA
The DNA here is from genome assembly GCF_047314685.1 of Shewanella sp. BJSY2023SW001. NCBI lineage: Bacteria > Pseudomonadati > Pseudomonadota > Gammaproteobacteria > Alteromonadales > Shewanellaceae > Shewanella > Shewanella sp. BJSY2023SW001. The sequence goes on along the minus strand of NZ_JBKORF010000065.1, from coordinate 21,096 downwards.
GTCAGGTTGGGCGGGGCGATACGGTAAAGCTTGTCTTCCACGTCGCGGCGCTCACCATAGGTATAGGCCGCTTGCAGATCCAGGCTCCACTGTTCATGCAACTGCCAGTGGGCGTTGATATCCATGCCGTAGAGCAGGGCGTCGGTATTGCTGAACACCAAGGTGTTGGCATCGCCGGCGGCGATAACGGCAGGATCATCCGTGGGCAGGCCCTGAATATAGTTGTCTATCCTTTGGACAAACACCCTAGGGGTCAGGTTGAAATCCTGGCGGTGTAAATCCAGCCCCAGCTCCAGTTGCCAGGCGGTTTCCAGATCCAAGTCCATCTGGCCCACATAGGTGCGGCCATCGGCCAGCCCGCCGGTGGACTGCATCGGCACCCAGAGATAGCGCTGTTGATAGCTGGCACTGGCCTGTTTTCGTGCCAGGCCGATTATGGCATCCAGCTCATTGTCGATTTCGAAGCGACCGTTGATCACCAAGTCCAACCCGGTATCGTTTTGGCTGCGATCGGCCTGATTGAATCTGTCCATCAGGGTCTTGATTGCCGGTTTCATGGCCGCCATAGAGTGACTCACGGCATCGGCATCAAACCTGTAGTGTTTCACCCGGCTGCCCAGTTGCCAGCTCCAGCGGCCAAAATCCTGTTGCCATTGGGCGTAGAGGCTATAAACACTGTCGTTGATACCGTTGAAGTTATCCACCCGGAACTTGCTGTTGCTCGGGTCTGTCACCACAGTATCGTGTTCGGCATGGCGCCAATCAAAGCCAAATTCCCAGCTGTCTTTCGCCATTTGCCAATGGCCATCGAAACTTTTGGAGTCGGCTATGGTGTAGCGCGGTGCCATGGTAGGCATTTTCATCCGTAGGCTGAAGTTGTCCATGCCGTGACGGGCATCGCTGTAGCCCAGATGCCAGCGCATTTGCCAATCGGCCAGCAGGTGCTCACCACTGAGTTTGAATCTGTCTGTGCGGATATAGTCGATATCCATCGGCAGCGCCGGGGTGGCGGCATCTGTGGTTTCCAGATGCTGGAACGAGAAGGCTATCGACTCATCATCGGCGTTGCTGTCGGCCAGGTTAAATCTGTATTCACCGCCGAACACCTGCTTGTCGTAGACCCCTGGCAGTAATCTGTGGTTATCGCCGCTCTCGGGCACATCATTGCCCTTGAACAAGTCGCCATACAGCATGAGTGCCTGACGCTCACCGCCGAAGTTGCTCTTGACGCCGATGCGACTCTGCTCGCCATTATGCTGGTATTGGCCGCTGATCAGGCCGCTGACTTCATCGAAACGGGCCTGGGACTCCACTACCCGGATACTGCCACCCAAGGTATCGACGCCGCTGGCGACTGGGGCTATGCCGCGATCCAGTTCGAGTTGCTCTGTGATTACAGGCACGGCATAACTCAAGGGAGTATCCATGGCGTTGGGACCGGCGCCGGCCATGCTCATGCCGCCAACCTGGGTTTCGACTCTATCGCCAAAGAGGCCTCGGTACTGGGCTATGCCGGTAAGTGGGCCGTTACTGTTGACGTTGGCGCCGGGCAGTGACTTGAGCAGACCACTGATATCGGCCTTGGGCGCGGTGGCTTCAGGCGAGGTCTGCAGCACGCTGCTCTGTACGCTGCCGCGTACCACCAGCACTTCCATGGGAGAATCACTGGCCTTGGCGGCTGAGCCCAGACCGATTATTGGCAGTAAAGCCAGAGCGAGAGGAGAAGGTGAAAAGCGCATATCTTATTGATTTTGGTTGTTTTGAATGGCCCATTCTGGGTCTTGTGCGCGGATGGGGCAAAGCTAAACAGCCAAAGTGCGACAAGCTGTCGCACCCGGAAGAGGGTCAAACCAAGGGTGTGAACTTGATCAGTTCGGCAATACTGTGGACGCCAAGCTTTTTCATGATCTTGGCCCTATGTACCTCTATGGTTCGCAGCGACAGATAGAGAGCTTCGGACATCTGTTTATTGGTCATTCCCTGCACCAGAAGTTGCAATACCTGCTGCTCGCGCTCGGTCAGGGTGGCGTATTTCTGCTGCAGTTGCTGCTGTTCATGGGTCTTGAGGCTGTAGTCGAAGGCTTTTTCGATGGCGGCGGCCAGCGCCTTGCCGGCCACGGGTTTCTGGAAAAAGTCGCAGGCTCCCTGACGAAAGGCGTCAACGGCCATTGGCAGATCGCCATGGCCGGTAAGAAAGATGATCCCCAAGGGACTGTTGGCCTCCAGTAGTCTCTGCTGCACCTGCTGGCCTGTGAGTTCAGGCATGCGGCTGTCGAGGATCACGCAGCCAGGCGCCTCCAACTCAGCGTCCTGGAGAAATGCCTGGCCGCTGTCAAAGGCTTGCAGCCGATAACCGAATTGGCTCAGCATAAAGCCGAGTGAATCCCGGACGGCGGCATCGTCGTCCACCAAATAAAGCGCTACGTCAGTCACATACTTGCCTCTCTCAGGTGAATAAGCCAATCCTAATCTTTGTCGCAGTGAGGCTCAAACTCGGTTGTTGGCTTTTAGAGCCAGATCACTGAGGTGTTGGCCGACATTTGCCCTCCATCAAGTTATTTTTTCGCTGTCTGTATTAGCTTATCTTCATGGATAAAAGGGGAGTGGGAATGGCCAGAATATTAATCTTGATACTGTTGTTAGGGGCCGGGTGTGCTTCGGCTTCGGCGCAACTGTATGAACCGGCGACTGATGCCGAAATGGGTGACGAGCCCATAGAGGCTGTGTTTCGGGTCGGAGTGCTGGCCAATCATGGTGTGGCTCAAGCCAAAGAGAGATGGCGCCCCATGATGCAATATCTCAGCCAAGAACTTCCAGGAAATCGCTTCGAGGTCGAACCGCTGACTTTTGAGCAAATGAGCCAGCAATTGCTGGAGCACAGGATCCACTTTATCGTGACCAACCCAGGGCAATACCTTAGCCTCAGCAGCAAGCTGCCCCTGTCGTGGCTGGCTACCATGCGTAGTCGCAAGCACTTGGGAACTACCTTTGCTATCAGCTCGGCTATCATAGTGCGGGCCGACAGCCCGGTGCGCAATATTGAGGAGCTGCGTGGTGCTACTGTGGTGGCCAGCGATCCTCAGGCGCTGGGGGGATATCAGGCGACAGTAGGCTTGCTCAACAAGCGTGGCTTTGCTGCCAAGCGTTTTTTCGGCGAAGTGCGTTTTTTGGGGTTTCCGCTGGAGCCTCTGGTTTACCAGGTGCGTGACCGCACTGTCGATGCCGCCATTACTCCCTTCTGTACCCTGGAGGAGATGGTGGAAACCGGCTTGGTGCAACGTCAGGACTATCGGGTAATCAACGGCGTCAAGCCCGAGGGCTATGATTGTGAAACCAGCAGTGCCCTTTATCCCAACTGGTCATTTGCCGCCTCTGATCTGGTGCCCAGTCATATCACCCAAGCGGTGACCCGGGCGCTGTTCGACTTGCCTTCCGACTCTGAAGCGGCGATCAAGGCCGACACCATGGGCTGGACAGCTCCTATCAGTCAGCTCAAGGTGATAAAGCTATATGAGGAGCTGGATCTTCACGGCGGCCCACCTCCTCTTTATGAAGCCGCCATCGACTGGGTACGCAAGAACAAGGAGTGGGGCGGAGCGCTGCTGTTACTGTTCCTGATCTCCACTCTCTACCACCTGTGGCTGGAATATAAGTTTCGCCAGAAGAGTGAATTCCTGTTGGCAACAGAGCGGCAACTGCGGGACAAAGAGTTGCAACTGGAACGAATGCAAAGTGCCGCTATTCTGGGCGAAATTGGTGCAGGGCTGGCGCATGAGCTCAATCAGCCGATTGCCGCTATTACCCAATACAGTGAAGGCGCCATGATGGTGCTGGAGCAGCGCGCCGCCGAGGGCTGTGGCGAGCGCGCCGATGCCATGCGTGAGGTGCTGACCAAGATCAATAATCAGTCTATCCGCGCAGGGGCCGTGGTGCATCGTATTCGCGGTTTGCTGCGTCGGCGCCGGGCCGAATCTGAGCCAGTGGTGATAGAGTCACTGCTCAGGGATGCACTGGCGTTGTTTCAGCGGCCGATGGAGCAGCAGGGGGTTGAGCTCAAAATAAGTCGTCGCGGGTCGGAGCGGCCATTGCTGGGGGATGCTGTAGGGCTGAGTCAGATGCTGGTTAACCTGCTGAAAAATGCCATGGATGCCCTGGATGAAGTTTCGGGTAAACGGGAGATCCAACTCAAACTCGACTATCAGGCCGCGCCCCCAGCCGCCGGGACCAAGGGAGAGTGGTTGCTGTTGGAACTCTTGGATACAGGCATAGGCCTCAGCGCCTCGGCGGCGGAGTTGATGCTGTCTTTTGCTACCACCAAGGAGGATGGCTTGGGGCTGGGATTGGCTATCTGCCGCGACGTGGTGAGCCAGCATAATGGTCATCTGGAGCTGGAAAACCGCCGCGAGTGCCGCGGCTGCCGAGTGCGGGTGTGGCTGCCTCTGGGGGCAACAGCCCGGAATGAATGATTATCCTTGACTCAAGTCGCTGGTGTCGGCTTTATCGCAGTGCCCCAAGGGTTTGCCACTGACGGCGGCCGAACTCCAATACCACGCCTACAGCCAAACCGGCGGCGGCATTGACGGCCAGGCTCACCACAGCGGTCGCCAGGATAACAAAGATACAGAAAGGCTTGCCGTCCAAGAGGCGTTTGGACCAGGCCAACTGCAAGCCGGCGGTGGACAGCAGACTACCGAGAATAGCCAGCGGAATAAGGCTCAGCAGCCAGGCCACGTTTTCCCCCCAGGAGAGGGCTATCAGCAGGCAACTGCCGCCGAAGATTAGCGGCGCCCACAGGCGGCGGGCACCGAAATGGTATTGCACCGCCAACCCTCCGGCACCGTGGCACATGGCCGAAGCACCGAAGGGACTCAGCAGCAGATTGGCCAGGCCAGAGCTGGTGGCAAAGGCCTTGGGGCTGAAACGCTTGCTGTCTTCGGGGAACTTCTCTTTGGCCATTACTGAGGTGGCGATAACGGCATTGGTCAAAGTCAACGCCAGTTGCGGCAGCACCAACAGGGTTGCCGCGGCTCCCCAGTCATTTAACTCGGGCCAGCTCAAATGCCAAGGCGTGTTGTTGAACACAAAGCTGCTGTCGCTGCCGCCTTGCTGATATTGCCACAGCATGCCGAGGGCAATCACCAAGGGCATGGCCAGATAGCGCAGCGGGATAAAGCGGGCAAAGAAAATCAGTGCGAAGGCGCCGAATCCCAGCACAGGCTCGTCGGCCATCATCTTGAAACCCATCCACAACAGTTGCAGTCCTATGGCCAGTTGGATACCGACACTGACAGCCTGGGATATTTGCCGCGACAGCCAACTGATGGCGCCGGAGGCCGCCAGTACCAGCAGTATTACTCCCATCAGCATGGCGCTGGCTTGCATCATGCCGGGTGTCAGCCCCTGGGCGATGACCAGGGCGGCAATCACCTTCATAGGTTGCACGGGAATGGGGCGGCGATAAAACAGGGCGGTGGCCAGGGCAAAGAGACCGAAACCGAGAAAAATGCCTTGGGGAGAAAACTGATTCAGGGCGATCAGCCCAAGCACAAGAGGAAGAAAGGTTCCCAGATCGGCAAAGGCGCCGCTGAGCTCACCCAGGGAGCGGTTTAATGAGGAAAAAGTCTTGCCGTTTGTTGTCATTGCACTTGCCACAGAAAAGGATGCCCAGACAACGCAAGAAAAATGCCATTTTTTGTAGGGAGTTGCATCATCAATGACCCGAATTTACCGTCATAGTCTAATTCAGTGTAGTGCCGCTTGGACACTTTGGCCCGATTCTGGGTCTAAATGTCTTTTTTGGGGATAAGTGGCATCTCGTTTGGAGGGTACCAGATGAAAGAGTACCAGATGAGAGTGACCGGCTCCCGGGAGGCAGGGAGATGCGGGAGCCGGTCTTCAGGGCTTGCCTGAATCGGATCAGCGGGCGTGGCGAGCGCCGCCTTTGTGTTTCATGGGGTCGCCCTCATAGCCCAGCGCCTGCCAGTCGAGGCGGTCACCGCCGTTGTGGCAGTCGGCGCACTTGAGCGCTTCACTCTTGGGCGAGACCATGTGGTTGATACGCCACCACATTTCGGTTTTGGCGAAGCCGTACTGGCCGCTGTAGCTGATGCCCTTGGCCTGCATGGGCTCGCTGGCGGCCATCCCTAAGCGAATCGCCTTATCCCAGTCAAACTCAGACCAGAAACCGCCCTTGCCATAGGTCTTGGGATTGAGCAGCACCTTGTTGACCTTATCGTACACCTGCTTGCCTGTGTGTACCTTGAAGGGGTAGATCTTCGCCTTGGGATCCTGAATGTCACCCAGGGGGAAGGTCAGACGGGTGACCTGCTCGGGATCCATCTTGTCACCGGCCATATAGGCATCGGCGCGGCCGTTGTACCAGGCGTAGCTGGGCTTGACCATCTTGCCCCAAACGAAGCTGCCCTTTTTCTTGGCGTAGCTGTGACGACCATATTGATCCAGGCTCTCTTCCCTGTCTTCACCGGCAGTTGACCAGTCCCAGTGCAGCTTGGTGGGCTCATGGCGGGCAAAGAAGGGAATGTGGCAGGTCTGACAGGCCACGGTCGCCGCGTGCTTGTTCAGCTGTTTGTTGCCGTGTGGTGCACTGTCGTGGCAATTGTCACAGCCGATATGATCTTCACCGCCGGGGGATACACCCATGGCGTTACCGCTGATCATATGCTTCTGGGTGGTGTGGCAGTCCTGACACTGGAAGTCGTTGCCGTCGCTGTCCATATGTACATCCGTGGCCTTGTCCGGGTAGGCCATGGAAGAGTCGAGGTCGCCATGTTTGACCGCATCTCCGCCGCCACCGTAGAAGTGGCAACTGCCGCAGTTATCCCGCACCGGCTTGCCGACATTCTGAGCGACCCGCAGCAGATCCACTGTCTTGAATACCTCACCGGCCGCAACGGGATCTTTCACATAAGTACCCGTGGTGTCATGGCACACCAGGCAGTCCACCTTGGTCTTGTCCTTGAAGTCGAAGTTGTTGTCTTTCCAGCCGTAACCGGCATGGCAGCCGGTACAGCGCGGCTCGTTACCGGCAATGGAAACACAGAAGTTGTTGATGGAGTTTTTCTTGCCCCGTTTGACTGTGCGTCCGGGCAGTTTCTGCTCCAGTTCCCAGGTCCAGTGAGATGACAGCATAAAGTCATCGGCATCCTTTTCATGGCACTCAAGACAGGCCTGGGTGACTTCCGAGCCTGTGTTGAAGGGACCCTTGAGTACCTCTTTGTGGGGGCCGCCGGCCTGGGCCTGGCTCAGGAGGCCGAGCCAGAGTGCCGTGGCTATAAATGGCAGATAAAATGTTTTCATCTGTGTTCCTCCCTAGAAATTCACTGTCAGTGAGGCGTTGATATCCAGCGCCGTATCCACCACGGGCAATAGCGAATAGGCGCTGCCGTCCAGTACATCATCCACCTTCACAGGTGCACCCACGGGCGTGCCCGAGCCAGTGTATTCATAGTCGTAGTAGAGCCCCGCCAGCTTGATAAACATCCTGGGGTTGATATCGAAGATGTAGTAGGCCTCGGCCACATGGCCGCGGGTGGCCAGCTTGCTGCCGACCGGGTCGTCCTGGGCCTGAGTGAAGGGCGTCCAGTACTTGGAGCCATAGTTGTACTCTAGACCGAACTTGCCGTAAGGTGCCGGGATCTGCATGCCGATATAGATGCCATAACCATCGTGGGAGGCATCGGACTCGGCGCTGGATGGCACCATCAGCAGTTCATCGCCACTGCTGTTGAGCTCTGCCTGAAACACGGCGTCGGTCAACATGCCGCCGAACATGCCGGCGTTGCCGTTGCTCTCAGCGCGGGTCCAACCGAAGGAGGCAAACAGCTTGAGATCGTCATCGGACTCATAGGCATAGCCCAGGCCGCCCAGATACATGTCGCCTATGACCCCGCTGGGTTGCACCCGGGTAACAAAGTTGAAGTTGTCGAATTTCTGCAGATCGCTGTATAGAGTGGGGGCGAAAATTCCGGCCAACTCGTTGGGGAAGGCCATGGTGCCCTTGAAGCCGTCGTTGATATCCCGCGCGGCAAACAGGGTCAGCTGCAGGAAGTGGTTACCATCGTTGATCACATCAATGTTGAAACCGCCCAGATGGGTGTCCTTGCTGACGGTATCGCCATAAAGCTCGCCATTGCCCCATTGGGACTCAAAGCCCTGACCGTAACAGAAACGCACCACCTGGCCTTCTATCCCGGTGAGCTCTCCAAGCTTGTAGCCCAGAGTGGCACCGTCAAAGTTGAAGTTGACCAGGTGTCCGGAAGGGGTGCCGCCACGTTTTTCATTTTCCCGGTAGTGGCTCGGTGGGCCATAGGTGGAGGGACGACGGCCGACAGACAGATAAAACTCGCTGCCGCCGATGTTTTTCCAGTCAAAGTAGGCGCGCTCGACCCGCAGCCAGTCGCCGCTGGGGTTGCCTGAGTTGGTGCCGTCCATGGTGAAAGAGCGCCAGGAATCAAACACCTGCACACCGGTGGAATCGCCCCAGTCCTTGAACATGGTCAGGCGTCCGGCAAAGCTGACGTTGTCCCACACCTTAGCCTTGAGATCGAGCCGTAGCCGAGTGGTGTAGAAGATGTCATTGTCTATGTCGCCACTGCGATAAGGCGCCAGCACATAGGGCATAACGCCCTGCAGTTGCCCCTGGGCAAAGGCGTTGGCCAGCTCAGGGTTGGCAGCCATCATCTTGCCAAGGGGCGAGGAGGGATCCATGGGGTTGCCCAGTTCGCCGGCCATGGCTTTGGCGCCGAAGTCGTTGAAGTCCATCTTGATCGCCGGATGCCAGGTGACATTGCCATAGTGCAGCGAGTGGGCTCGGGTACGAAAGTCGCCGCTGATCTCCAGTCGATCGAGCGCCGTGTGCCGCTCTGTCTTGTCCACCCGGCTGTTGAGTATATCCAGCTCTTCGGTGATCTCCTGCAGTTGCTGTTTAAGCTCGCGGATCTTGGTGCTGTCATCCAGTTCCCCGGCCTGAAGCTGGGGGCTGCCCAGCAGAGCCAAACCCAGTGCCTGGGCCACCGCCAGAGCGATAAGAGTACGCATAGTAGATTCTCCTGACCGGCCTTGCCGGTCGTTTTCAGGCAGCAAGCGGCCCTGGGGTAACCCCATGACTTTGCTTGCAAGCTGTAAATTTAGTTAAGTGATTGGCGCCTATGCGCTCGGATCAACCGCAGGTCTGGGGTTGATCCGAGTCGGCGGCATGGTCGTACAGGAACTGTTGAATATCCTTGAGTTCCTGCTCTGTTAAAGGCTGAAACGCCTCGGGTTTGGCTTTGTGTTTGTCTCTGGCGAAGAATCTGTCCCATTGGCTCATGGTCTTGCTCATGGGAGTCAGTTCGCCGCCTATGCCTGCTTTGCTGTGACACTCTTTACAGACTTTCTTGTACAGGTGTTTGCCTTTCTTGGGGTTGCCGCCGTCGGCTGCGGTGGCGCCTGTGGCCAATGCGCAGGCTAAAAGCAGAAGGCCGAGTTTGCTGCTGGTGTTCATCATCTATTCCTCTGGGGTGACCGCCCGCTCCGTTAATGGGCTGTTATTTTATGTGTCCTTGCGGTTGTCAATTTAGCAATCCTGAGGTGCGTCAGCTTTGAACTGGATCACTTGCATGAAAATAATCTAATTGATAAAAATATCATTGAAATAAATCTAATTGATATGATGTTTTTGTTTTTAATTATTTAATTTTATTGTATTTTTATTTTTTGATCAGAAATCATCACTGTTGTTTTGGCTGATTTTATGAGCGTGATCGGCTTAACAATTGTGAATATTTGTTATCTCTAAAGTGGTTTTTGTTAATCGGTTTGGTGCTTGTGATGGCTTTTTTTTTAACGGCTAGAGGCTGGATTACCCTCACACTTTCATGTCCTTTCCGGCATCTTTGCGGGGGCTGGATCACACTCACTCCCCCTATGTGGTTTACCACAATACCCACAGGAATTTAATGGGTAAACAATGAGCTTAAGCCGCTGTAGTCAAGCGGAATCCCATTCAAACAATAACCTGTGTGAGCGACCTTTCCCCGAGGGGAGAGGATGGAGGTAAACCATGATAGAGCTTGATAGGCGCACCTTTCTGAAAGGGGCTGGAGCCGGAGGGGCAACCTGTGCCCTGGCCGGAGTTCTGCCCGGTTCGCTGGCGGCTTTGGGGCGCAGCCCTCTGACCGGCAGTGCCACTGAAGTTGCCAGTATGTGTGAGATGTGTTCGACCCGTTGCCCGATTTCGGCGCGGATAATCGACGGCAAAAACGTCTTTATTTCTGGCAACAAAGAAGCCAAATCATTCGGCGGTAAGGTCTGTGCCCGTGGCGGCGCCGGCCTCAGTTTATTGTACGATCCACAAAGGATTGTCAAACCACTCAAGCGCGTCGGTGAGCGCGGCGAAGGCAAGTGGGCCGAAATCAGCTGGCAGGAAGCCTATCAAACCATCGCTACCAAGCTGAATCAAATCAAGGCCGACCATGGTCCTGAAGCCGTGGCGTTTTCCTCCAAGTCAGGTTCGCTGTCCGGACACCTGTTCTATTTGGGTCAGGCTTACGGCAGCCCCAACTCCTTTACCCATAACACCACTTGCCCGGGCGGTTATGTGGTTGCCGCCAAGGCGATGTTCGGTACCAAGGTGAAGCGGGATCTCTCCAACTCCAAGTACATCATCAACTTCGGTCATAACCTCTATGAGGGGATCAATATGTCCGAAACCCGGGGAATGATGAAGGCCCAGGCTGACAAAGGCGCCAAGTTGGTGGTGTTTGAACCCAGGTTCTCTGTGGTGGCCGACAAGGCCGATGAGTGGTATGCCATTCGTCCCGGTTCGGATGTGGCCGTAGCCCTGGCGCTGTGCCATGTGTTGATTGCCGACAACCTCTATGACAAGGCCTTTATTGAGCGCTATGTTGTGGGTTTTGAAGAGTTTGCGGCCGAGGTCAAGGCTTATACCCCTGAGTGGGCCGAGACAATTTCCGACGTGCCTGCCGCCGACATCCGCCGTATTGCTCACGAGTACGCCGCTGCAGCGCCTCACGCCGTGGTCGACTTTGGCCACAGATCTACTTTCACTCCGGAAGAGTTCGATATGCGCCGGGCGCTGTATGCCGCCAACGTGCTGATCGGCAACCTGGAGCGTAAGGGTGGCCTCTACATGGGCAAGAAGGCCGGTGGCTACAACAAGTTTGCCGGTGAGCTTGTGGCTCCTGAGCTGGGTAAGCCAGGCGTTAAACTGCCCAAGCCGCAAGCCAAACGCATCGACCAGATGGATGAGCAGTTTGCTATGGCCTGGTCCGGTGGTGGTATCTATCAGTCAATCATAGATGCAACTCTGGAAGCCAAGCCTTACCAACTGCGGGCCTGGGTTATGAGCCGTACCAACCCTATGCAGACCATGACCGACCGTGCCAAGGTGGTTGAAAGTCTGAAGAAGTTGGAGTTTGTGGTTTCCTGTGATGTTTACATCAGTGAAACCGCCGCCTGGGCCGACATCATACTGCCCGAGTGTACTTACCTGGAGCGGGATGAAGAGGTCGCCGACAAATCCGGCAAGAACCCGGCCTACTACCTGCGTCAGCAAGTGGTAGATGTGATTGGCGATGCCAAGCCTTCCTGGCAAATCTTCCGTGAACTGGGCATAGAGATGGGCCTGGAGCAGTACTATCCCTGGGAAAACATGGAAACCCTGCAATTCCTGCAGGTGAATAAAGACGCCCAGCTGTTACAGCACATCAAGGACAAGGGCTTTGTCAGCTACGGCAAGCCGCTGATGCTGCGTGAACCCAAGATGGTGGCCGACTTTGTCGCCGCCTACCCCAACGCCAGGGGCATGGATGAAGATGGTACTTATGGTAGCGCGCTCAAGTTCAAGACCCCCAGCGGCAAGATTGAACTGACCTCCGCCAAGGTAGAAGACATGGCGCCTGGCCGTGGCACTATCGCCTATCGCGAAGTGACCCTGAAGCAACCGGACGAGCTCTACTTTATCCAGGGTAAGGTGGCAGTGCATACCAATGGTGCGACCCACAATGTGCCTATGCTGGCTAACCTGATGTCCGATAACGCCGTCTGGATCCACCCTGACACTGCCGCCAAGCATGGCATTGAGAATGGGGACGCCATTCGTCTCACTTCCAGTGTCGGCAGTGAAGAGGGTCATGCGCTGGTGACCAAGGGCATACGTCCCGACACTGTGTTTGCCTATATGGGCTTTGGTTCCAAGAACAAGGAGCTGGCACGGGCGACCGGTAAGGGCGTGCACTGCGGCAACCTGCTGCCCAACGTGACTGCACCTGTGTGCGGTATGAACGTACACACCACAGGTGTGAAGCTGGAAAAGGCATAAGGGGAGGCGAAGATGACTAAAAGATATGTGATGGTGCACGACGAGAATAAGTGCATCGGCTGTCAGGCCTGTAACGTCGCCTGCCGCAGCGAAAACGGTGTACCTGAGAGCGTAACCCGCCTGCAGGTACGGGTAGAAGGCCCATTCGGTGATGCGCCGCATCTGCACTTCAAGTATCACAGGGTGTCCTGTCAGCAGTGTGAAGATGCCCCTTGCGTCAAGGTCTGTCCTACCGGGGCGGCTTATGTGGGCGAGGACGGCATTATTTCCATCAAGGCAGAGAAATGTGTCGGCTGTATGTACTGTGTGGCAGCTTGCCCCTACAAAGTACGCTTTATGAACCCGGAGACCAAGGTGGCCGACAAGTGCAACTTCTGTAAGGACACCCGACTGGCTCGCGGCGAACAACCCGCCTGTGTGACCGTATGTCCTACCGATGCCCTGGTGTTTGGTGATGCCAACGAGGCCGGCAGCGAGGTGGCGACTCTGCTCAACACCCGCGTGACTTATCAGGACAAGACCCATCTGGGTACTAAACCCAGAATCTACCGTATTCCTGTCAAGAGAGGGGGGATCCAATCATGAACAATACTTGGGGCGATATGACACAATACGACCCTGTAACCTGGAACTGGGTCATAGCGGTTTACCTCTTCTTGGCTGGGTTGTCGGCGGGTAGTCTGCTGATTGGGATCGGGCTGCGTTGGGTGCAAAACAAGACAGAGGGTGACAGCGGTATTCTCAAGGCGGCAGCCTTGATAGCGCCAGTGGCTATCTGTTTGGGGATGCTGTGTCTGGTGTTTGACCTGACCAAGCCGTTCCACTTCTGGCTGATCCTGATCAACTACAACCTGACATCTGTGATGTCCATCGGGGTGTTGGCGCTGCTGGCCTATATTCCGCTGACCTTTGCCTATGCGCTGGTCGTGCTGAAAGATGATCTCGGTAGCTGGGGTCTGGGCTTTCTTAAAGGGATTGCAGAATCACTGACTGGCCTTCGCAAGACTATGGAAGTACTGCTGTTTGTGCTGGCGATTGTCGTGGGTGCTTACACAGGCTTCCTGATCTCCGCCATGAACGCCTACCCCATGCTGAACACTGCCGTATTACCGGCGCTGTTCCTGGTGTCCGGTCTGTCGGCCGGTGCGGCCGCCAACGCGGTAGTGGCGCTGCTGCTGTTCAAGACAGACAAGCACTGCCCACAGCTGGGACGGATGCACGGTTTGGAACTGCCGGTAATGGCGGCAGAAATCCTGTTCCTGTTCATGCTGTTCTGCGCGCTCTATTTCAAGGGCGGTGCAGCGGCGGCAGCGCTGGCATCACTGACAAGCGGCGTTTGGGCCAGCGTGTTCTGGATTGGGGTTGTGGGTATAGGCTTTGGTATCCCACTGCTTTCCATGTTGTTGCTGCCGGCGAGTACCCGTCACACCAAGGGCGCTATGTTGGCGGTAGCCTGCTGCAGCCTGACCGGGGTGCTGGCACTTAGGCACTTTATTCTCTATGCAGGTCAGAGCTATCTTGGTTAACAAGCACTTCTGAACCTGTTTTGCCTCAGCCCGTATTATTTGATACGGGCTTTTTTTGTATCTTGATACCATTGTGCCACTGAGATCTGGACTATCTTTAACCCATGTAACTAACGTCTTGCGTCTGGTTACAGATAAAAGCAAGAGGGGGATGAGATGAAACTGAGTCTGTTGACACTGCTTACCACGGGGCTTGCCAGCACGCTGGCGCTGGCTGGGCAGGATGTTTATGAGGCCCGCGCCGATGCCATGGGCGGCGTTGCCGTGGCGGCCGGTAATCGTGAGGCGGCGGCCTTTTCCAATCCGGCGCTGCTGGCTTTGCCCTCGCACCGCAGCAGTGACTTCAGTTTACTTATTCCCACCATAGGCGCAGATGGCGCAGATAAAGATCAGATGATCGATAAGTTTGATGCCTTGCAGGATAACTATGACGCTCTGGTCAATGCCATAGATGCTGCCGACACAGCGGCTATCGATGACTACCGCAAGCGCCTCAGTGGTGACTTGCAATCGCTGCAGGGCAACAACGCCTATGTCAGTGCCGGTATCAATATGGCGTTGGTCATGCCTTCGGATGGTTTTAGCTATGCCTTTGTATTCAAGAGTTATCTCGATGCCTTGGGGATTGCCGAAATCGCCGCTGCGGATATTGATGCCCTGGATAATCTGGACCCCAATAACCCGCCGGAAATCCAAGATTTGACCTCCCAGGGGCGAGTGGTAGCCGGGGCGGTTTCCGAGCTCGGAGTGGCCGTGAGCTATCCGCTATCTATCGTCAATATGCCGGTGACAGTGGGAGTCACCCCCAAGCTGCAACGGTTGGATAGTTTTAACTATGCTGTCAGCGCCAACAACTTCGATGCCGATGATTTCAATGATGATGATTATCGCAGTGATGACACAGGCTTTAATCTGGATATCGGCCTGGCATTTCAGCCATTGGATGGTTTGGTTATCGGTGTCAGCGGACGTAATCTTATCGAGCGGGACTTAAGCAGCATAGAGGCTGGCGGCGTGCAGCTTACCTATCAGGTGAAACCTATGGTTACCGCCGGGGTGGCCTATGACTGGGCGGCTTTTTCGCTCAGCAGCGACTTGGATCTTACCGACAACGATAAGTTTGCCGAGCTTGAGGGCAGCCGCTATTGGCGTTTAGGTGGCGAATACCGGCCTGCTGACTGGGTTGCTTTACGGCTCGGTTATCGCCAGGATCTCAATGATCACAGCGCCGATCTCTACTCCCTGGGGACAGGTTTTGCCATAGGCAACAGCTTCCGGCTGGATCTCACCGGCATGTTTGGCAGTGACGATGCCATAGGTGGCGTGCTGCAAACCAGCTATCACTTCTAACAGCGATTTAACCGTTGATGAGCGCCAGAGTTGATTTGATTGTCAGCAGCAGGGCGCTCAGGGCGCACAGCGCCAGCGTCAGGACTCGGGTCTTCTCTTTATCTACCCTGCCCACCAAACGGCCAGCCACCAGAAAACCGAGAAAAACCGAAGGCAGCAGCAACAGCGACAGCCATAGGTGTCTCAGGGTCAGGAGGCCAAAACAGCCGAGAATGATCAAGGCTATCAATGAGCTGAAGATAAAGAAGGCCGACAGCGCTGCGCGGAACTGACTGGCGTCTTTTCCCGCCAGCAGCAGGGCCATAGGTGGCCCACCTATGGCGGCCACGGTGCCGAAGATCCCGGAAAAGATCCCGGCGATAAACAAGCTGAGGCGGTTGATTTTGATACTGTACTTTCTGAAGCTGAGAAATACGGCCACGGCCACAATCAGGGCTATGGTCAAGCCCATAATCGGCTGCGGCGCCAGTAACAGCAGGGTGGCACCAATCAGGCCGCCGGGGAGCCGTCCCAGCAAGGCATATTGCAAGCCGTTGAATTCCAGGTGACCGCGCTCGCGTACCAGTGTCAGCAGGGCGATGGAAAACCCCATGGCGATAACAGGAGCGGGAACCAGTTCCGGATCGACGATATACAGCAAAGGTGTGGCTACCACGGCCAGGCCAAAGCCTATCAGCGACTGGGTCAGGGCGCCGGTAAATATGATCAGGGATGCCAGTAACAGGGTGACGGGATCTATCAGTGACAGCATTCGCAAGCCCCCAAAAGAAAAGGATCGCGCAGCGATCCTTGTTCAACAATAAGATAATTCAGAGGAATAAGACACTTATTCCATGTCTTCCCATTCAATGCCCATGGCATCCATCATGCGTTTGGCTTCTTCCGGGATGCTGTCGGGTTTGTCTTTGGACAAATCCTCATCATTGGGCAGTGGCTGGCCGGTATAGGCATGCAGGAAGGCTTCGCACAACAGTTCGCTGTTTGTGGCGTGCCGCAGGTTGTTTACCTGGCGCCGGGTGCGCTCATCGGTCAATACTTTCAGTACCTTCAACGGAATAGAGACAGTGATTTTTTTCACTTGCTCATTCTTCTTGCCGTGTTCGGCATAAGGGCTGATGTATTCGCCATTCCATTCAGTCATTGATTCACCTGTGATCTCACTAATTCGCAGCAGATTTTAAACCCTTACAGGATACAGTCAAATGATTGCCTGCAAAATCTGTGCAATATGAACAGAAACCCATACATTTGGACGTCCAAACGTCTTGATGCCTATTGACGGCCGGATGGTCATTGGTTAGATTTAGACGTCCAGACATCTTTATGGTGTCGAACTTCAGCATTCAGGAGTCGATTATGACAGAGCGGCGATTAGCAACCACAGCGGTCCGGCAGGGCATCGAATCAGACAGCCAGCACGGGGCCGTGGTGCCTCCCATCTATCTGTCGACCAACTATGCCTTTGAGGGGCACACTCAGCCAAGAGCCTTTGATTATAGCCGCTCGGGTAATCCTACCCGCTCCATTCTGGGGGATGCCTTGGGGGAGCTGGAACAGGGCTGCAGTGCGGCAATTACAGCGACCGGCATGGCGGCCATTACTCTGGTGGTCAACCTGCTGGGGCCGGATGACCTCTTGTTGGTGCCCCATGACTGTTATGGCGGTAGCTATAGGCTGTTCACCCATCTGGCGGCCAAGGGCCAGTTTCGCTTGCAGGTGCTGGATCAAACCGACCCGCAAGCTCTTGCCGCTGCCCTGGCACAAAAGCCGCGCATGGTGTGGCTCGAGACGCCATCCAATCCACTGCTGCGGGTAGTGGATATTGCCGCCATTGCCGAGGCAGCCCACCAGCAGGATGCATTGGTGGTGGCTGACAACACCTTTTTATCGCCGGCGCTGCAACAGCCTTTGCTGTTGGGGGCCGACATAGTGGTGCACTCGACCACTAAATATATCAATGGCCACAGCGATGTGGTGGGCGGTGCCGTAGTAGCCAAAGATCCCGAATTGGCAGAGCAGCTGCACTGGTGGTCCAACACGCTTGGACTGAGCGGAGGCGCCTTCGACAGCTACCTGACCCTGCGTGGCCTGCGTACTCTGGCGCTTAGGATCCGCGAGCATCAGGCCAATGCCGAGCGCATAGTGGCGCTGCTGAGTCAGAGCCCGGTGGTCGACAAAGTTTATTATCCGGGGCTTAAGAGCCACCCAGGCCATGAGATTGCCGCCAGGCAGCAGAGTGGCTTTGGCGCTATGCTGAGTTTTGAACTCAAGGGTGATGAAGCGCAGGTGGTTGCCTTCCTCGGCGCGCTCAAGCTGTTTTCCGTGGCCGAGAGCCTGGGAGGAGTTGAGAGCCTGGTGGCGGTGCCCGCCACCATGACCCACAGAGCCATGGCGAGTGAGGCTCGCGCCGAAGCCGGTATTAAAGACACGCTTATTCGCTTGTCTGTGGGCATAGAAGATGGCCGGGATCTGCTGGACGATATCGCCGCCGGATTGGCGGCAGCCGCAAACTGTTGAATTGAAGGAGCTTGAGATGGCACGTTGTCACCTACATAAGTTTGGCGGTTCCAGTCTCGCCGATGCCGATTGCTACCGACGGGTCGCCCATATTTTGCTGACCCATGGTCATGCCGATGATCTTGTAGTGGTTTCCGCCGCCGGCAAGAGTACTAATTTTCTCTATAAACTGTTGACCCTGAAGGAGTCGGGCGCTCTGTGGCAGGAGGAGCTACAGGAGCTTGTCGGTTATCAGCAAAATCTGATTGAACAGCTGCTGGGTAATGAACAGGCACGTCAACTGCGGGAGCGTCTGTCTACAGATAAGGCGCAACTGGCCAGTTTATTGTCCTTGCCTGAACTCAGCGAATACCAATGCAATCAGGTGGTGGGTTTCGGTGAACGCTGGTCGGCCAGACTGATGGCGGCGCTGCTGCGGGAGTCCGGTGTTGCCGCTTCCCATGTGGATGCCCGCAGTTTGTTGATTGCCGATGAGGGCGCAGTCCCC
Source organism: Shewanella sp. BJSY2023SW001 (assembly GCF_047314685.1). Classification (NCBI taxonomy): domain Bacteria; kingdom Pseudomonadati; phylum Pseudomonadota; class Gammaproteobacteria; order Alteromonadales; family Shewanellaceae; genus Shewanella; species Shewanella sp. BJSY2023SW001. The sequence goes on along the minus strand of NZ_JBKORF010000065.1, from coordinate 2,876 downwards.
AGGATTCGCCTCGATGAGTCCCGCGAAAGGGTGCAGCGGCTGCTGGCCGAGCATCCCGATGAACGCCTGGTGATCACCGGCTTTATCTGCGCCAATAGCCAAGGCGAAACTCTGCTGCTCGGTCGCAACGGCTCCGACTTCAGTGCCACCCTGATAGCCAGCCTGGCCGATATCGACAGGGTGACCATTTGGACAGATGTCGAAGGGGTGTTCAATGCCGATCCCAACAAGATTGCCGATGCCAGGCTACTGAGCAGTATGTCGCTGGCTGAGGCCGACCGCCTGGCGCGGCTTGGCTCCCCGGTACTGCATTGCCGTACCCTGCAGCCGCTGTTTGATACCGAGGTCAGTCTGGCGGTGCGTTCGAGCTACGCCTCGCATACCGACTTTACCCTGATAGCCCCCAAGAGTGATGCCGCAAGTGCCCCTGTGGTGACCAATCTTAATCAGGTGTCCCTCTTGAGCCTGGAGCTCAATGGCAGCCGGGCTCAGACTCAGACGCTCGATGCACTCAATGAGGCGGGTTTGAACCCGCTGGCTTACTGGTCTCAGGGACAACACAAACTTGAGCTGGCCTTTACTCCCGAATTATCCCGCCAAGTCTGGCAGTTACTGGAAGCGCAGACATCCGAGCTCAAAATTCAAAGCATTACCGAGGACAGAGAGCATGGACTGGTGGCGCTGGTAAGCAGTGGCGCCGGCAGTTATCGTCGCAGCTTTGCCCGTTTGCTGAGCCGTGAAGCGCGGCCTCTGTACCAGGACCAACTCAGCCTGGTCACCCTGGTACCCAAATCGCAGGTGAACCTGCTGACCCAGAAGGTGCACAGGCGCTGCGCCGGCCCCCGCAAACGCATAGGCGTTATTCTGCTGGGTGTGGGTAACATAGGCGAAGCCTGGGTGGAGTTGTTTGGCCGAGCCCGCGACGGCCTCAAACGTGAGCTGGAGGCCAGTGTTGAACTCCTGGGCTTGGCGAGTTCGAGCCGCGCCTGGATCTGCAATGAGGGGATCTTTGGGGATGACTGGCAGGCAAGGTTTGAAGCTGAAGCTACCCCTTGGCAGTATGAACATCTGTTCGAACAGCTTGCGTTGCTGCAAGCCGATGAACTGGTAGCGCTGGATATCAGTGCCAGCGCTGGACTGACACTAGAGTATCCTGAGTTTTTTGCCCGTGGCATTCATATGGTCAGTGCCAACAAGTTGGCTGGCTCCGGGCCATTGCCTTTCTACCGCGAGCTGAAACAGCAGTTGGGTAACCGCCGACTGTTCTGGCGTTACAACGCCAGTTGCGGCGCCGGGCTGCCGGTGCAGCACGCGCTCAATGATTTGCACAACAGCGGCGACAGGGTAGAGGCTGTCGGCGGTATCTTTTCCGGCACGCTCTGCTGGCTGTTTGAGCATTTCGATGGCATCAAACCTTTCTCCGAGTTGGTGTTGCAGGCCAAAGAGCTGGGGATCACAGAGCCGGATCCCAGGGACGATCTTTCCGGGCGTGACATGCAGCGCAAGTTGTTGATATTGGCTCGTGAAATAGGTCTGGAACTGGAGCTTGAGGATATTCGCTTAAGCTCACTGGTGCCTGAGGCGCTGGCCGATATTCCGCTGGATGAGTTTTTGCAGCGGATCACCGAATTGGATGCCACTCTCGCGCAGCAGTTTGCCGCCGCGGCCGAGCAAAACAAGGTGCTGCGCTATGTGGCGTCACTGGAGCAGCAAGATGGCCAGGTTAACGCCGAAGTCTCTCTGCAGTGGGTCGAGCGTCAGCATCCATACGCTAACCTGACCCCGGGAGATAATGTGTTTGTCATCCGCTCAGCCTTCTACCAGGGTAATCCGCTGATCATTCGCGGCCCAGGTGCCGGTAGGGAAGTGACTGCCGCGGCAGTACAGTCGGATCTGGTGCAGATCTGTCGCGATCTGCTGCAGGAGTAGGGTTGGTATTAGCGTCATGTTTGAAGTTGGTTGACTCCTGGCTAGGAAAGCCTGTGTTAGAGGCCGTTCTCGGACGTCCAGTCCTTCACGGTATTCGAGCTTTCAGCCTATCCGTACCGCAAGTGATAGGCTGCGGTTTAGCTGGAAGCTGAGATCAAGTTCATTGCTGAGCTTTGGCTTAAAGCCATGCTAGCCGCTGTGCCAGCGGTCTAAAGTCGTGGAGCTTCGCCCCACACCCGAGGAAAGGGGGCTGTATCGACTCGCCCCCTTTCCAAACCCCCAGCGACCCGCGACGCAGCGGACAACCCCTTGTGCTTATGATGCCAATTCGCTATCGCGCCAGACGCTCATCCCTGATTCGACTGGCGCTGCTTCGGCATCCATGCCTCGCTACGCGATTGTCATCAACGCCCTGCGGCCGCTTCGAGCGGGAGTCGGTGTAATTCTGTGAAAATGGAGTAGCTTGAAATATTTGAGCGATTTGCAGACATACGCCTATTTTCCAGGCACAGGCGGGACTGTGACCTTCCGAGCCAGGGATGGCGAGGCAGAGCTTACAGGGATGTACTCGCAGCGAGTCACAGGATCGCCTGTGCATAAGCCTGCGGCAGGCAATGAGTAACATCTGTCGCCGGAAGCTCGGCCAATACTAACTTAGATACTCTTAGCTGGAAGCTATGATAGCCGCTGTGCCAGCGGCGTAAAGTCGTGGAGCAAGTGCATCCATGCACAAAGGCCAGTTCGCCATCCCTGGCTCTCGCTCGAAAGCACGTTGCTACGCAACTCTCGCCAAACCACACCGGGCAAGGGGCTTTGCTTGTCCAAAGCCCTTGCATCCCCAAGGACACCCCAACGTAGCCGAAATCCCCGCTGGCTTATGAAACAAATTGGCTACACTCAGGACTCGCCAAATGCATCCATGCATAACGGCCAGCTCGCCTTCCTTG
>NZ_JBKORF010000064.1:0-19323 GCF_047314685.1 Shewanella sp. BJSY2023SW001 | reverse complement strand
GTCGTGGAGCAAGTGCATCCATGCACAAGGGCCAGTTCGCCATCCCTGGCTCTCGCTCGTAAGCATGTCGCTATGCGACACTCGCCGCCCCACACCCGAGGAAAGTGGGCTGTATCGACTCGCCCCCTTTCCAAACCCCCAGCGACCCGCGACGCAGCGGAAAACCCCCTGTGCTTTTGATGCCAATTCGCTATCGCGCCAGACGCTCCGAGTCACATCCATGTGACTCTAACCCAGCTCAACATCCTGTCTCGCGCTCGTTAGCTCGTCGCTAGGCGACACTCGCCCCTGATTCGACTGAGCTGCGTTAGCATCTGCCGGACAGGAGTCCCAATGCCGTGAAGGGCAGGACGCCCGTGAACGGCCATGCCTCAGCCACGTTATTTGCGCCAACGGCTTTCGGCGACACCGAGGGGGTATTGGTGCAATTCTGTGAGAACTAACTTGTTTGAAGCTACCTATATGCCCACAGAAATACGCCCATATTCCAGGCACAGGCGAAACTGTGACCGTCGAAAACAGGGACGTTTTCGTCGAGGCTACATGGACGTATTCACAACAACTTCCCTGTTTAACGGCCAGCTCACCATCCCTGGTTCGCGCTCGAAAGCATGTTGCTATGCAACTCTCGCCGAGTCACAGGATCGCCTGTGCGAAAGGCGCACCGCAGGTGATTGGCTACACCGTGGCCGGAAGCTCGGCCAGTACTAGGTGGGACTGTGACCGTTGAAAACAGGGAAGAATGCAAACACCCAGTTAATTCTGTTGCAAAAACAAACCAAATCAGGGTTTTGTTGCCTTTGTCAAAAACTTGACCTTTGGCTAATTGTTTTCACATTCAATGCTAGCTATTGTATAACCAATTCAAACGCTTAGCTTTAGCACTTTCTTAAGCTTAAGGCCGAAAGCAGCACTTTTCCGTTTTCAGCGGAATGCAGGGACAAACAGAGTTTGGACCCGTGCGGTAGCCATGGCTTTACTCGGCTTTTATTGGACCTAGAACGTTCATGACAAACACCTCAGAACTGATTTTTTACACTGTATTATTGACGTTCTGGACAAAATGCCGGGAATTTGCAGCTAAGCTTGCGCGTTATTTCCGTAACATTGCAGGAAATACTATTAAATTCATAAAGTTAAAAAATACAACTGGTAGATAATAGGTTTGGAAACCGCGCATGCGCGTTTAGCTGCAAGGGATATTTGGACTAAATGGTATTATATCCAGCCAATACAAATAGATAGCTATGCGTGTTTACACTCCTCCGAGGACTAAAACGCGCATGCGTACTATACAGCTGTTATGGCCACAAGGAGAATTAAGCTCGGATGAGATTAGATCATGCAGAAGACTTAGCGAAATTTGTCGAAGAGCTAAAAAAGGAGACCGATAGAGGTCTTCCTTTAGTTGGTACTGCATTAATCGATGAAAAGCTATTGGAAACATTGCAGGCATTTTTTATCGAAGGTAAATCATCTAAAAAATTGCTTACTGAGGGTAATGCTCCATTAGGTACATTCTCTTCAAGAATCGAAACTTGCTTTGCATTGGGCCTAATAGACGAATATGAATATCAAGAAATAAGTTTAATTCGTAAAGTAAGAAATGAATTTGCACATGCAAAACATGGACTATCTTTCCAAACGGAGAAAATTAAGGGGTTCTGTTCAAGTCTAAAGTCGGATCTCCCCCAAGGGGCTAACTATCCAACAAATGATCCAAGGTTTAGATTTACTAATGCCATCGTGTGTATTGTTTTACGCCTCTACTACAGGCCTGCCTGGGTAGAGAAAGAACGAAGAGAAGCTAAAACATGGGTAACTGCTGATGAAACCAGATGGCGTTCAGTCGAAGATGAGTTACCACCTGAAGGTGTGCCAGTAATGGTCATGGCTAAAGGTAAAGAAAAATGAGGCAGCAAGCCATAACAAGGTGCTGCTACGGATCGTCGCTTCGCTCCTCCCGTAGAGCACGGCGTTATGAGCTACAGCGTTGCTATCCAAATTGTGCTCCCCTAGATGGAACGAAACTGATATGAAGAAGATAATAGATCTAGAATATAGCTTTCCCGATGCTGAAAATTATCGGCGGAGGGAGTTTAAAGAGGTTTTTAATCGGAATTTCGTCGTCGATGAGTATGCTTCTGAAATCCTAAAACCTGAAATATCCTTTTTGATGGGGGAGAAAGGAGCAGGAAAAACAGCCTACGCTGTTTATTTGGCAAACAATCGTTTGAATTCAAATATTTGTGATTTAAAGTTCATTAGAGAAACCGAGTATCAGAAATTTGTCGCCTTGAAGAAAGAGAGACATCTAGATCTTTCCGATTACACAAATATTTGGAGAGTTATAATTCTCTTAATGCTTTCAAAGCAGATAGCAGATAAAGAAGAGGGTTTACTACCAAAGTTCATTAAATTTCGATCACTTAACTCTGCAATTGATGAGTACTACCTACATGCATTTAGCCCAGAAATATTACATGCATTGCAATTTGTTCAGGAATCAAAAATTGCTGCAGAATACTTGAGCAAGTTTGCGAAAGCCTCAGGAGAACAAAAGGAAAGTCTTACATTTTCAGAAAACCGGTTTCAGACAAATTTGCTTTACATTCAAAAGAGTTTTGAAAAAGCTTTATCAGAGTTGAAACTTTCAAACAGCCATACATTATTTATTGATGGTATAGATATACGTCCAGATGGTATCGAGTACAGGGAATATTTGGATTGTGTAAAAGGTCTTGCAAATGCTGTATGGCAGCTAAACAATGATTTTTTTCCCACAATTAAAGACTCAAAAGGACGATTGAAAGCGGTTCTTCTTGTTCGCCCCGACATATTTACTTCTATCGGACTCCAAAACCAGAACACAAAAATTAGATCAAATTCGGTTTATCTGGACTGGAGGACAACTTATGCAAATTATGAAACGTCTTCACTTTTCAGGATGACAGACAAGCTGCTATTCAATCAGCAGAATGATCGAGATAAGCAGGATCTGAAGAATGATGGCGACTCTTGGAGATTTTATTTCCCGTACACAACAAAGCGTCATGACGATGCAAGTGGAAGTGATTCTTCTTTCATCGGATTCTTGAGAAACTCATTTTATCGTCCTAGGGATATTTTGATGATGCTTGAGTTTTTGAAAGACAATGCAGTAGAGAAAAACGAGACAAGCAAGACGCAGCATACACTTGAGGATTTTGAAAGTCATGACTTCAAGCGCAAGCTGTCAGATCATTTATTAGGTGAAATTAAAGATCAGATTTCCTTTTATTACAACAACGACGACTATGAATTTTTCTTAAAATTTTTTGAGCTGTTGAATGGAGCCACTAGGTTTACGTATGAAGAATACCTATCTTCCCATTCAGGACTTATTCAGCACATAAAATCAACCGACAAGAAAATACCTAACTTCATGGAAACGCCAAATAGTTTTTTGCAGTTCCTATATGAAACTAATGTTATCTGCTATGTCGAGGATGTTGAGGGGCATAAACCTCTTATTCACTGGAGCTTTAGAGATCGAAGCTATTCGAACTTTTCTCCAAAAGTTAAAGAAGGCGTGCGGTATGAGATATTCTACGGGCTAGCCCGAGCAGTAAACTCAGGTAAAAAACGTGTCAACTACCGCTCATAACAAAGTGCTGCTAGGGACAAACCTAAGCTGCGCTTCGGTTTACCCCAGAGCACGGCGTTATTCCCATTGTCAAATAGGTAAAAGTGTCCTTACCGGAGATCCAAAAATCTCCGGTAAGGACACTCTAACAGCCAGACTTTGGCAAATAAATATCGGCAGTTGACTTGAATAGAGCCGCGCAAGTTAGGTTATTCGTATTACTTGTGTTCGCCGCAGGAGCCTTGTAGTGGTCAAATAACTTGACCACTACACTGTCAGTACAAGTCTGAGCTAGTGCAGCTAATATTCGACATCAACAACGATTGGAGTGGGTCATTATTTTGCGACTAAATAAGAGAATAGAGAATATGGACACCCAGCATTAATGGCGCAGAGGTTAGCCTCCGACTATGCTTTGTTTAAGCATTTAACAAGGAGGTTATTATGCCGCGCCCTCGCCGAACTCAAATCAGCCTTGAAGATACGCCCTACTATCACTGTTGCAGCCGCGTGGTGCGGCGAGCCTTTCTGTGTGGTGATGATGCCTACTCGGGTAAGAATTATGACCACCGCCGTGGTTGGGTGGAATCGTTATTGTTTGAACTGGAAGCTGTTTTTGCCATTGATGTGGCGGCATTCGCCATCATGAGTAATCATCTGCATCTGGTGTTGCATATCGATATAGAGACAGCAAACCGATGGACAGACAGAGAAGTGCTTGAGCAATGGCATAAGCTGTTCAAAGGTGATGAGTTAACCCGCAAATTCACCCAGGGTGAGCTGATTGAAGCGCATGAAGTTCCCAGGCTGAAGCATACTATCGCGATTTTTCGCAGCAGGTTATGTGACATCAGTTGGTTCATGCGTTGTCTCAACGAACCGATAGCGCGTCAAGCCAATCAGGAAGATAACTGTACCGGCCGATTCTATTCGCCGCCATCCCTGGCACTCTCCCTGCGGGCCAGCTAAAGCTGTTCAAATTTATTCCGGATAAATTTGTGGGAAGGAAGATTTAAGTCGCACGAGAACAACAAAGACACCCATTATTAGCTGAGTGAAGGCTCTAGTTGCCTAGAACAACAAAGACACCCATTATTAGCTGAGTGAAGGCTCTAGTTGCCTGGATTACAGAAACACTGATGTTTTCACTGAGAGAAAATCATCTTTCAAACCTTTTGAGGGCCATTCAGTTATTGAAATGAGCGAAAAAGTCGAATTTCAGACACGATGGAGGTCGAATAAAGTTCGATTGGAGAGAAATATCTTGGAGCCTCGGGGATTCAGCTAAACAACTTCTGACAATTAGCGGCTCCTTGTCTTCGTCGTCGTTGTAGGTGAATACAGTAGTCGGTAAGAGATTCCAGTGTACCCACTGGCCCTTTGAATAGACGGCTAAAATCAGTCGTTAACTTGAGCCAGTTGTCGATAGGGATGTTTAAACGATTCAAAATGGTTGTTGTGCCGGCAGTGATGTGACCGCGCTTGTCGTGGCGGATAATGCGCCCGGTATCATCGACCAGTTGTAGATAATCCTTGGCATCAAAGTGCAATCCTTGTGGCATGTTCAGCCGTTCATTGCCGACAAAGGGTAACAGCTCAGGTGTGTTTTTGCCTTGCATCGCGGCCCGTATCCGCCGTTGAATACTGGTATAGTCTGAGTCTTCCGGGATTTTGGCTATTCCCGCGCGGATAGGGTTCAGGTCAACATAAGCCATGCAGGCCAATACGGCTGCATCATCCAATAGCGCCTGGGATTTGAAGCGGCCTTCCCAGAAGCGACCACTGCACCCGTCTTCCCGATTGGCCTGTCTGGCAATAGGTTCATTGAGCGCCCGCATAAACCAACTGATATCCATCAAACGTTGGCGATAGACTTCAGCGGTTTGTTGCAGAGTGAGATATTCAATATCAGAAAGTGTTTCACCGCGCAGAAAACGCTGAGATAACAGAGTTCCACTGTAAAGCAGATGCCAACGCTGTAAAACCTGCTCCAATGTCCATTCAGTGGCGGTTTTCAAGTCAACTCTGAGCACCAAATGCAGATGATTGGACATGACTGCATAGGCACACAAGTCAATGGCGAACACTGCCGCCAGTTCCAATAGACGGGATTCAACCCAATCGCGGCGATGTTCATAGCTCTTGCCGGAATAATCATCAACACCACATAGAAAGGCGCGGCGTACACAGCGGGAGATGCAGTGATAGAAGGGAGTGTCCTCAAGACTGACTTGAGCATATCTTGGCCTCGGCATGGCATCCTTTCCTTTTCAAAGGCTCCATTCAAGCCTAGACAAGGTGAGAGAAACCTGCCAAGAATTATGGGTGTCTTCATTTTGATTTTCTTCATTTTGATTTTGTCAAGAATTATGGGTGTCTCCATTTTGCTACCTCCGGGTGCTCAAATCCACTACTGGTGCTTGAACGCAGACAGAAAGAAGATTAAGTTATTGTTTTACAGTGGGTGGCTTGATTTTTATATGTGGATTTGAATCTGCCAACAAGTTAAGGAGATGTAGTGTAAATGAGTGATGATTTATATGAGGTTATATATTTCGACCAACATTTGATTCTTAAAAAAAGCTTATATGAACAAGTGCCTCATAGTGGATTAAATGTGGCTTTTAGTTCTAATGAAGGTGTTATTCTTAGACCTCATATATATTTTCGCCCTATCAATATGACTGATACTTTTAATGAATATAAGTTCTCTGAATTAATATTTGAATGTTACGAAGGAATGGCCAATGTTGTTTCTCAATTAGTTGAAGAGAACGATGAGGAAGTCCACGTAATTACGCGTTATTTTATGAGGCACGACGATGAGAATGGTCGTTTATTGGGGGATAAATTCATATACAAAACGGAATATTACACTTTTGAATATCAAATTGAAAACTCTCTAGTACCTATCAAAAGTACCTGTACTCCTTTGAATCCATTAGGTTTATCCTGTGAAGGTACGCTGGAGTGTTGGGTAGCAGAGATCACCTTGGATAAATATTTTTCTTTACTACGATAATCGTGGTTTTACACATAAAAAACTGCTAAAACGGACGCAGGAACATTCGGTGGTTTTGGTTCTGAGTGTGATTGGCTTGTAGTGGCCAATTAACTTGACCACTACACTGTCAGTACAAGTCTGAGCTAGTGCAGCTAATATTCGACATCGACAACGATTGGAGTGGGTCATTGTTTTTATTTGGCGACTAAACAATAACTCTCCAACCGTTTTCATTTGTAGTTCACGCTAATCTGCAATGAACCTCATTTTTTTACGTTCGTTTTTATACCGCTTCTTCGTTTTCTTCACCGGTACGGATACGAATAATGCGTTCGATATCGGTCACAAAGATCTTACCGTCGCCGATTTTACCGGTACGGGCGGTTTCAACAATCACATCCAGTGCCTGTTCCAGCAGATCATCCTGAATCACCAGTTCTATCTTCACCTTGGGCAGAAAGTCGACCATATACTCGGCACCACGGTACAACTCTGTATGTCCCTTCTGGCGGCCAAAACCTTTGACTTCCAGAACCGTCATACCGGTTATTCCTATCTCAGCCAACGCCTCACGGACATCGTCCAGTTTAAACGGCTTGATTATGGCTTCCACTTTCTTCATCAGGCACTCCTTTAGGGCTTGGAATTCTTTTGCGACTCATGACTATTCCCACGGCAGTTTGACCGGAGAAATAGCTCGCGATTTTACTTGTTCGGATACAATCGCAATAGCTTATCACGACATACTGCGGGCAAGAAGTGATTGTCCGCTCAGATGAAAAAACCAGGCCTATTCTTTAGTAGTAGCCATGATCAACTCGGTGTACTTATTCATCCCTTAGGTAAGCAAGTGCAATATTTAGTGCAAACTCATCTAAAAGGACACCAGAGCCGAGCCTCTGCCTGGACTAAACTAACACTCAGGTTCGCCGGATGCGGGCCGCCCAATGCTCAAGGATGAGATTATGCGTCATTTACCACTTGGTTTTTCGCTGCTGGAGGTCATGGTCGCCATGGTGCTGCTGGCAATACTGGCCTCAGTCGGGGCGCCATCACTCAAGTCGCTCTACGAAGGTTATCGCGCTCAAACCGGTATAAAACAAGTACAACAACTGCTGCAATTTGCCCGTAATCAGGCCATTAGTTATGGCGTCAGAGTCAGTGTCTGTGCGCTCAAGGATGGCCGCTGTGAAGCCGATGCCTGGCAGCAAGGGATAACGGTTTTCAGCGACCGCAACGGTAATCTGACCCTGGATGATGACGACAAGCTGCTGTTTCAAAGCGGCGCTTTTGATAGCCAAGACATACTCAAGTACAACCGGAAAGCGATACGCTTTCTGCCGGATGGACTGGCGTCAGGAACCAATGGCACCTTCAAGTATTGTCCTGGTAAGGCTAATAGTCCCCACTCAAAAGCCTTGATAATCAATCAAGCCGGACGAATTCGACGCTCTCAGGATAAAAACATCAGTTGTCAGGATGGTTGATGCTGGTGGAATTAACGACCACTGCACAGGGTTTGCAAAGACTACTGTAATTAACAACTCATTCACTTATACTTAAGCGTAATCTATTCGTGTGAAGAGTTGACTATGGCTGTTGCACATTTTTCCAGTTCCAGAATCCGTGGCTTTACGCTGGTCGAACTCATGGTCACCATTGCTGTTGCCGCCATACTGCTGTCTGTGGGAGTTCCCTCACTCACTTCTTTATATGAAAGCTATCGCAGTAAGTCGGAAATAAGCCGAATTGAACAAGCCCTGTCCTTCGCCCGCAACCAGGCCATCAGCTATGGTATGGAGGTGAAAGTTTGTGGCTATCAGAGTGATACAGGTTGTGCCGCCAATTTTAATGATGGCCTCAAGGTCTATACCGAGGCCGGAGGCAGCGAAAAAATATTGCGGGTAGTGGAAGGCATCGACAGCAAGGATGCCATCGTGGGCAGCAATGTTGGCTTTCGTGCCGATGGCCTAAGCAACACAGGCGAAGTGACCTTTATCTATTGCCCTTCCAAGCAAGCCAATGGCTCAAGAAGTGTGACGGTTTCCAGCTCAGGGATGATCAAATACGGCGCTGATGGCCTGGCCTGCCCAATTTAAATGACAGAGGTCATGCCGGTTTCAGTAGAGTGAATCTATGTCAGAGCCATGCTTACAAGTCACTTTAATCTGATGGTGAAGTCAACAGGAAACCCACCTCACCTTCTTCAGTCAGCCCCAGAGACTGCCAACCAAGATGGCGATAAAAGCCTTCGGCGCGGGTACCCGGCTCGGTACTGAGTTGCAGCTTGCTACAGCCTCCGGCATGGAGCCAGTCAACCGCTTGCTGTAACAAGGCCTTACCTATGCCCTTTCCTTCCGACTCCGGCGCGATAAAAAGCGCCCAAATTCTGGCATCATCACGATCGCTACAGACAAAACCCAATAGTTGTGTTTCATCCTCTGCAACCCAAGTGCGCCGCCGACCTGTCAAATAGCTGAGATAGCAAGCTTGAGTGATCCGCCCGGGATCCTGCAGGCGGTTTTCGCGCACATTCAATCTCAACGCCATTATGGCAGGAATATCGCTTAACCTGGCGGTGCGTATGCTTGGGTTCATACAATGATAGTAATAAAAACTGTTCACCATGCTCAAATTAACGCCAATCCGGCGGTTATGTCCAGTCATCAATATATTGTTATCCCAAGAGAAGTTTACTCCAGCCAAGCCATAGAAAGTGGAGAAGGTAACACTGCCAAGCAGCAACCTATTACACTTGCTTACACTAAGGAACACATATCCGGCAACGAACGTGTAATTGTAAGAAGCCTGAATATACGCTAGGTTTATTCAGCTAATTCAGTCAGATAAATCTGGCAAACGTCAGTACACAAGGATGGTCGCCATGAACGAACAACGCCCCGACTTTATCTACCCTCCCGGCTCAGTGCTTATGCACTCTCCTCTGGTGTTAACCCAGGCCGATATGTACGGCTTTTTCCTCAAGGGCAAGCTTGCCAATTTGCAACAGAGTGTCGACCAAACCCTGAGCCAGGTCGCCAACAACAAGATGTATTTCAAGGTGTTGTCCCCTTATGTACTGACAACTTTCACTCAAATCGCCAAGGCTTATTCCAGTGTCGAGGTGGATCGCAACAAGGGTTGGATCCAGGAAACCGATATCATCACCTGGGTGATGGTGGGCAAACAGGCCAATCCAGATTCCGGCGAAATCAGCGAAATTCTGTTTCAGCCGCTGCATATCTGGGTCAATGATGCGATGGCATTGATCAATGGCCGCGAGCTGTTTGGTTATCCCAAATACGCCTGCGAATACCGGATGCCAGGCGTAGATGAGCCGCTGACAGAACTGTCGTTGGCGGCCAAGAGTTTTCAAAAATTCTCCCCGGATGCCGAGCTGGCAATGGCACCACTGCTCCAGATTAAGTGCAGGCCGCAGCAGGAGAATGCCCTCTCGCCACTGGAAGCCATAGGCCAAACCTGGGACTTTATTCAGGCCCAAACCGACTTTATTCCCGATCTGGATGCTCTTGGGGCCGAGCAGGTATTCGAACTGCTGTTCAAACCGGCGGTGGAGCAAGTTTTCCTGAAGCAGTTCCCCGACGCTTCCGGCACCAAGGCGGTATATCAGGCGCTGCTGCAGGCGCCCGCCAGAGTCACCAAGGTGCATCATCTGTCGCTGCTGGATAACTCCCTGGTGGCCACAGTCTTTGCCAACGACAGCTTCCCGCTGGCCGAAACCCTGGGGGTACAGCTCGGCGAGCAGCAGGTGTTGCTGCCCTACCATGTGAACTTTGACTTTGAGGTGCCGCCGGGCGAAGTGTTGGTGGACAACTCTATAGTCAAAAAAGAGAAAATTGCCATTCTCGGTGGAGGCGTTGCCGCCATTACCGCGGCCATGTGCCTTACAGAACAACCTGGCTGGCAAAACCGGTACCAGATAGATATCTATCAACAGGGCTGGCGCATTGGTGGCAAGGGAGCCTCCGGGCGCAATGCCGCCATGGGGGATCGTATCGAAGAGCATGGGCTGCATATTTGGTTTGGGTTCTACCAAAATGCCGCGGCCCTGATGCGCAAAGCCTATGAGGAACTGGGGCGAGCGGATGACGCGCCGCTGGCCAGCTTTGTCGAAGCATTCAAGCCCCATAACTTTATTGTGCTGCAGGAACAGATAGAGGGGCGCAGCCTGAGCTGGCCCATAGAGTTCCCGCCCATGCCGGGTATCCCCGGCGACAGTACAGAAACCCTGACGCTGTGGAAATTGGTCAAGGCGGCCTTTTACTGGATCCGTCAATGGCTAAAACAGATGGATGAAGTCGATGAGGCCGTGGCCAAGGATAGCCCCAGAGACTGGTTCACCCGCGACTGGTTTGAACGCCTGAACGATCGCATCGAAGAGGCGCTGGATGACGCCAAAGATAGCCTGGAAACCCTGGGGGACAAGCTGGAGTGCCGCTTCAACCAGCTGATAGGCCAGGAGTGTGACGATCACCACCACGACACTGTCGAGGACGATGGCCTAATCGAGAGTGCCGTCGATATACTGCATCGGCGTCTCAAGCGCCGCTTTGGCGATCACTTGAGTGGCAATGACGAGCTCAGGCGCCTCTACATAGGTGCCGACCTCGGTCTGACCATACTCAAGGGGATGTTTGTCGATGGGGTATTCAAGGGCGGATTCGATGTTATCAACGGCTATGACTACCGCGAATGGCTGCGTCGCCATGGCGCCAGCGAGCGTTACACTGTCGATTCGGCACCGGTAAGGGGCTTCTACGATCTGGTGTTCGCCTATGAACAGGGCGATTTCTCCCGCCCCAATGTGGAAGCCGGCACCATAATCCGCTCCATGCTGCGAATTGCCCTCTGCTACCAAGGGGGCGTGATGTGGAAAATGCAGGCCGGCATGGGCGACACAGTATTCACCCCCTACTATGAAGTGTTGAAACGCCGCGGAGTGAATTTTCACTTCTTCCACCAGGTACAACAGCTGCAATGTCAGGGGCAATCCGTCAGCGGCATAGAGATAGTGGAGCAGGCCAGCCTCAAGCCTGGACTCAGCGAGTATCAGCCGTTGGTGGATGTCAAAGGACTCGGCTGCTGGCCAAGCGAGCCTCTGCTATCACAACTGGATGAAACTCAAGCCAGATTAATTGCAAAAAACCGGGTCAACCTGGAACACTTCTGGAGTGATTGGCCGCAGCTGTACCAGCAAGAAACCGGTCGCGCTCTGCCGGTGAAGCAGCTGCGTAAGGGGGTGGATTTTGACAAGGTGATCTTCGGTCTATCCATAGGCGCCGTTCCTCATGTGGCTAAAGAAGTGATGACCCAAAGTCCGGCGCTATCAGAGGCTGTGGCCAAGGTGCAAACTGTGGCGACCCAGGCCTATCAGTTGTGGCTCAACACAGATCTCAACGGTCTTGGCTGGCAGCTTTTTCCGGCTTCCGGCGAAGAGCCTGTGCTGTCGGCCTTCAGCGAACCCTATGACACCTGGGCCAGTATGGATCAATTGATTGACAAAGAAAGCTGGCCGGTAGGCCGCGTCAAGAATGCCAGTTACTTCTGCTCGGCGCTGCCGGTTGCCGAATATCCCCCCAGAGAGCAGAGCGACTTTAACCAACAAATGAATGCCGTGGCCAAGTCCGGGGCTCTGGGGCAACTCGAGCATCAAATAGGCAATCTCTGGCCGGAAGCCCAAAATGGCTTTGTCTGGGATTGGCTGCACGACCCGGAGGAACGTCAAGGACAACAGCGCTTTGACAGCCAATACTGGCGTGCCAATGTCGACCCGTCCGAGCGGTATGTGTTGTCGGTGAAAGATAGCTCGCGTTTTCGCATCACCACAGACGGTACTGGGCTGGATAACCTCTATGTCACCGGTGATTGGATAAAAACAGGGCTGAATGTGGGCTGCGTCGAAGCCGCAACCATGGCGGGTATGCACACCTCCAAGGCTATCTGTGGCTATCCGCGCCATATCAAGGGTGAGGAAGACTTCTGATAGGCATCCAGGCGGGATTTAGCCGGTTCGACTCAGCTATGAGCTTGCTCTGGACTGAGCTGCTGACTTAGCTCCGGACTTAGCCCAGGAATTAGTCCCGAAATTAGCCCCGAGAGTTCAGCGGGGCAGGCCTTCGGCTGCGGCCAGTTGTCTGGCGTGCAGCTCACGACGACGCAGACTCTTGCACTGATACAAGTCTTTGTCAGCGGCGCGGACCCAATCCTGGACCGTTTCTTTGTCTGTACTGGCCGCAGAGCCATGATTGACACAGAGCTCGGCAAAACCTTCACTGGCAATACGCTGCTCCAGCCTCGGCAGCAAGTTCTGCAGTCGCTGCCCCTCGACTTCCGGCAGTAGCAAAGCAAAGTCATTGCCACTAATGCGAAAAGGCTTGAGCTTGGCTTCAGACCAGCTTTGTAGCTCTTCGGCTACCGCCAACAGCAATCTGTCCCCTTCCCCATGTCCCAGGGTGTCATTGACCCGTTTCAGCCCCTCAATATCCAACAATACCAACAGGTATCCCGGCTTGGGCATGCCACTACTCAGGCAGGAATCCGCCAGACTCTCATCATAGGCCAAGCGGTTGGCAAGACCTGTAAGGCTATCACTGCGAGCTCGTTCCCAAGCGATACCCAACTTGCGGATATACTCCTGGCGCTCCTCCGACAAGAGTTTGAGCTTACTTGCCAACGCCAAGGACAGCAACAGAGCATCGGCAGTGCCACCCAGCAAAGTTGCCAGCTCGGCATATTCAAAAAAGTCCGGGGTGATACCCATGTTACCAGGCAATATGATGATTGCCGGCAGCAGCAAACAGCTGAAGGCCATTATGAAATAACGCGCCGGCGAGAAGCCTTTCATCAGACAGACATTACCGCAAACTATCGCCAGTCCAATCCAGAGCATAATAAGCACTGAAGCAATAATCGCCGTATAGGACAAGAACCAAATACTGGTGGGCAGAGCCAACACACAGGCCCACAACAAGATGCGACTGAGGCGCCAAAGCTTGGGCGAATAGAGAGAAAGCTGCAGAAAATTGTTATAGAACAAAATGTTCAATATGGGCAGGCTGATAAAGAATAGGTGATGCAACTCGAGTTGCCGGAACTGAAACAAGTGCGCGGGCAAGTGGAAGGTCAAGGCCCAGCCGCCGAAGTAAGCCAGCACATAAAGACCGTACCAAAAGAACGCCTTGTCACGGGTGGTAAAGAAGATGAACAGGTTATAGCAGGCGATAAAAATCAATCCCCCGAGACATAGCACCACGGCTGTGGCATGTCTGTCGGCGCTGAGCCTGTGTTCTATTTCAGGAGCCAGGCGGATCTCGGGTGCCGATGAGTAGTAACGGCTCTCAACCTTGACCACCAGCCAATAATCTATCCCCGGCTTGATGGTGAACCGCCTGCCATAATCAAACAGATACTGATAGTCGGCATCATAGCCCGAGTGGGCTTGCTGTTTGCTACCATCTTGCCCCAGCAGCAAAAGATCTATGGATTCTATAATGGAGTTGCGTACGTCTATGACCCAAGTCTGTTCACGACTTGCCACTCGTAAGGGATGCACCATCCAGTAACTGCCGCCGGTCAAACTCAGGCTGGTTTCCTGTTGCGCCCGGATCCAGGCTGGTACCGCCTCGAACGAAGTCGGTGCCAACTGTTGTGGCTCAGCCTTGAGAATGTAGCTGTTGTCGAGCACCTGAGTGGCCCAGGCACTCACACTAAACTGGAGCAGAACAAACGCCAGCAATAGCCTGAGCAGGGAACCTGGGTGTTTATCCATATTGAAGGGCGAACGTTTGTCTGTCGGCAAATCGATTTCCGTCCAAGACCATGGCGCTATCCTTATCCTTGAGTACACAAACGCCCAAGGCACTGAATCTATTTTTTATTGTTAATGATTTAACTCTATTTCGGTGAACCACATTTTGCAATCCAGCTCACAGCATTCGTGATAAAATTCTGCCAGGAAATGCCAGTTTGCCACGCTCCGGTGACGAAAAAGTGTAATTTCAGTCGATTCTGACCCTATCCCCCACCAACTTGAACATTTCTGTAGCGACATCCACTTGGTCATCCAATACTAAAAAGTACCATCCCACAGTATTGCCTGTGCCTCTGATACTCAGATAGTTCCCCCAAAACTGCATCCCCGACTTGAGCAAATTATCACGACTGGCACGATTCTCTTCTCTAACTGTAGCAAACAATAGCCGGATCCCCATTTCCCGGGCGATTTGGATCCGTTTTTGGGTCAGGGCCGCCGCAATCCCCCGCCGTCTATAGTCGGGGCGCACCATTAAATATCCGAGCTCGGCGATATCTCCGCAACCGGCCTTGATCACAGCGCAGCCCACCAGCTCCCCGACTCCGTTTTGCGCCACTATCACGGCACGGGAGGCCATGAAGGCCTGATGATCCAAGGGGTGAGCATTATCATCGCGGCTATCAACCAAAGCGCAAGCGGCAGCAATCAAGTCAGGACTTTGGGCCAGGGAAACCGTGATTTCCTGGGCAGGATTAGGCATAAATACTCCTTTGGTGACTATACTTGGCGGATATGTGAGCTATCGAAGGGGACATTCCCCATAAAACTTAACCTCGGCTTAACCAGATTAACGTATGGCTACAGGTAAAAGCCGCAATTAGTTCGGGAAGGTGCGAACAGGTCCCATGTGTGCTCTGCGTAGGCTTACAGGCCAGGATGCAAGGCGTGATTCGCTGCAAATGGCCTTAGTCCTTTGCAAGAAGCACAACACAGCAAACTGGCCTGTAAGCCACGCCCTTCGGGGCTTACACTGCAACCGGCTCTCTGCGTTATCCGACTTTGACAGGCCCCGGCATGCCTTCAGTCAGATGCCTTGAACGCCAATTGCTGTGTAAGCCAGAGTGCCACGAGGACCTGTTTGCACCTTCCTTATGTTAGCCCCATTGAGGGAGTTTGTGGCAGACAACAAACACAATTCTCTGAGTAACCCCGGGTAACCGGGCACTGTCACGCTCCGGGAACAACAAGAGGAACCAAGATGAAAAATCGTATTTCAAGTATCGCACTGCTTTGCGGCTCAGGCCTGTTGCTGACTGCCTGTGGTGGCAGCGACAATGATACCCCGCCGACACCAACACCCAATACCGCCAAAGTTAGCTTCGCCGTATCTGATGCCCCGGTCGACAGTGCCGAAAAAGTGGTCGTGGCGTTTGACAAAATTGAGCTGGTACGGGAAGGACAAGATAACATCTTCCTCGAGGTCTCCGGACCTAACGGCGAAGACTACCGCCAACTGGATCTGCTGGAGTATCAAGGCAGCGACAGCGCTCTCATCCTCAGCGATGCCGAGTTGGAAGTCGGCACTTATTCACAGTTGATATTGCATATACTGGATGAGTCCACCGGCTCAGATCTCAGCTATGTGATCGACGAAACCGGTCAAGTGCCACTCAAGCAGCCCAGTACCAGGCTGCGTTTAGGCAGCTTCGAAGTCGACAGCACCGGCGTCCAGCGCTTCACCATAGAATTTGACCTGCGCCGCAGCCTGGTGGAAAACAAAAATGGTCAGCGCTATAACCTCAAGCCCCACGGCGTATCCATAGTCAACAATGCGACTGTGGCTTCCTTGTCCGGTGAGGTAGATATCAACCTGTTCAACGCAGGTGAATGTGCTGCCGATAGCGGCAACTTTGTCTACCTCTATCCCGGCCACGATCTGGACCCAGCATTACTGACCGATAACCTGGATCCGGATGTCAACCAGAATGCGGTACCAGAAGGCGCCGTAGTGCCATATAACTCGGTCGAAGTGGAGTATGAAGCAGGTAACTTCGGCAAATACGCCTTTGGCTTTATTCCCGCCGGGGATTATACAGTGGCCTTCAGCTGCAGCGCGGAAAATGACGACCCAGAGCAATATGATGGTCTTATTATTCCCAACCCTGCCCCTCAGTTGCATCAGGTCACCCTGAGCAACCAAACCGATACAGTGCAAGACTTCAACGCCATTGTCGCCCAGTAGCTTTCAAAGCCTTTTGTGAAAGGGAGCCTGTGCTCCCTTTTCTTTTGACTGTCTTTTATTGAGCCCACTTTGCAGAAGTGGTCAATGCTGTCACATAAATAGCTAACGACTATAGATACAGCAAGGTTGCCAATCCAAGGAAAGTAAAGAAGCCAACAACATCCGTGACCGTAGTCAGGATCACCGAGCCGGAAAGCGCAGCATCCTGATTAAATTTCTGCAATATCATGGGTACTGCCACCCCGGCCAAGGCCGCAACCAGCATATTGACCAAAATAGCCACAGCAATCGTCATACCAATCAGGTTATCGTCAAACCAGAGCCCAGCCACCAAACCTATGAGTACGGCCCAGAGAATACCGTTGAGAGCCCCTATCCCAAGCTCGTTCTTCATCAAGGAAAACAGGTTTCCTATGGAAATCTGTCCCATCGCCATGCCGCGGATCATCAGGGTCAATGATTGCGAGCCGGCAATTCCGCCCATAGAGGCCACTATCGGCATCAATACCGCCAGCGCCACCACTTTTGCCAATACATCCTCGAACAAACCTATGGTGGCAGAGGCCAAAAATGCCGTCAGTAGATTGATCCCGAGCCAAATGGCGCGGCGACGAGCGCCCTTGACGATAGGCGCAAACAGGTCATCGGACTCATCCATACCGGCCGAGGCCATCAAACGCGCTTCATAGTGTTCTCGCACCAAGGCGGTTGCCGTTCGCAGCGTCAAGCGGCCGATTAAGGTGCCTTCTTCATCGACCACCGGCAGCTCAATATCTGAGCTGTGCTCTATCGCTTCGGCGGCCTCTATCAAGGATGAATCGGCCGACAATACCCGGCTGTCCGGCTCGATAAGCGAAATAAGCGGGGTTTGCGGATCCTGACGAAAAATCTCATAGCGACTGACGGTTCCCTGGTAATGATTATCCTCATCCACCAGATAGAGGTTTTCGCAGCAATCCAAGTCAATACGGCGGAAAAAACGCTGCGCCTGTTCCACCCGGCTTTTGTTACTGAGCACCAAGGCCTGATGTTCTGTGTAACGACCTATTTCATTTTCCGAGTATTGATCATAAAGCTCATAGCGCTTGCGTTGCCGCTCCCCCATTTGCGCCAAAGCACGATCGATAAAGCTGTCGGGCAAATAATCGCTCCATTCGATCATCTCTTCAGCTGACAGTTGCGCCAGTAACAGATCCACCTCTTCCACCGACATCTGCCTAAGAAGGCTCATCCTGGGTTCGGCGCGCATCAAGCTGAGCACAGCTGACCGCTCAGCGAAGGCTATTTGATTCCAGCGCTCATAGCGTTCATCCAGCGGCAAGGATTCCAGCAATAAGGCTATCGTGCCAGGATCGGCCTCTTCTAGGATCTCACCAAAGACCTCGGCCTGAGCTTCGCCCTCCAATAGCGTTAACTGCTGTACCACCTGCCCCACTTCTGCTTGAGGTTGAAGCTCCGGCTCGACTGCTGTTTGTGTCACTCAACTCTCCTCTCTCTTTCTTTTTAGTATGCGCTTGGGTCAAAATTTAAATTGTGCACAAATAAATTACTAACAATATAGTTTGTGTTATATAGTAAAGCTTCAACCAAGGAGCCACTATGTCTAACTCAATATACGCTATCCCACTTGAGAATATCCAAGGACAACAAACGGATCTCAGCGAATTTCAAGGACGGGTCATGTTGCTGGTCAATACCGCCAGTGCCTGTGGCTTTACTCCTCAGTATGCCGGATTGGAAAGCCTGTATCAGGAATTCAAAGACCAAGGCCTGGTGGTACTCGGCTTTCCCTGTAACCAGTTTGGTGCTCAGGAAAAGGGCAATGAGCAGGAGATCCAGTCCTTCTGCGAATTGAATTTTGGTGTTAGCTTCCCACTGTTTGCCAAGCTGGAAGTCAATGGCCCCCATGCTCATCCCTTGTTTAAACTGCTCAAGCAGCAGGCACCTGGCGTGTTGGGCTCGGAAAGCATTAAATGGAATTTCACCAAGTTTCTGGTCGATCGCCATGGCAAAGTCAGCAAGCGCTATGCTCCCACAACCAAACCCGAGGCTCTGCGTAATCAGATTATCCAGCTATTACAGGATAAATAATCAATTGAAAAATAAACTAATTAAAAAAACATGCTTATTTTTCGCCATTCAGGGGGAACCAAAACATCACTGCAGACTCCAACATAGTGAGCAGTGAATTTACTTTTTCATGTTCATCATTCTCCCTAAGGGGCTTCTAGCGCGGCCCCATTGATCTTCGATAGATCATAAGGCAGTCCTTAATGGCTGCCTTTTTTTATGCCTGCCGGCTCCACAAGAAAAATCTCTTTATGGCTGAACTTTTTCTCACCGAATAGCTCTGAATAAGTGAAGCGATTTTAACGGTTTCATCATCTTCCTTTGGACTGAGCTACTGGAGCTAGCGCCCAAGATCTTTGTCCCCTGCATTTTTTAGGCAGTCCTTTGGACTGCCATTTTTATTCTCTATTTTCATGCTGTTTAGAGACTTGCCTTTAATCATGCTTGGCATGTCGCAGATAAAAAATTTATCCACCAGGGAAACTTTTTCGTCAAAGCCGACTCTGAATTGCTGAACCTTTTTCAAGTGTTTCATCATCACCTCCCTTGGATGGGAGCCCGGCGCTAGCGCAGCGGGTTTTCATTCTTTGCACGACTTTTTGTACGAA